>NZ_JAUXQE010000026.1:0-13991 GCF_030683615.1 Undibacterium sp. | reverse complement strand
CTCAGGTTGAAGCGATTGCCAACTACGTTACTCGATGCTGACGAAACGTCTGCAATATTGGGTAACTTTACTCCCCTCTCCCTATTTTGACTTGTGCAAGATCATCTGCAAACTAGTGCAAAGTCTTGCGCGGCCTTACACTTGACGTTCGTGAAAATAGTTTGAAAGATCGTGAATGGTTGTATGCGGTGTACCCGTGGTCAATAGAAAAAAATGCGCAATTCGATTTTTGTAGGCATTGGTTTTTTTTAGCTCTTCTTCCAATATATTTAAATTGAAGGAGCCATTCATAAGCTTGCATTGGCCTACTAACGGAACTTGATTGCCTGATGAGACTATATCTATGCCGAATTGCTTTTGTCCTTGACCACCGTACGGTTTGAACTCAGTGAAATGTCCAAAGCGCCGCTTAACTATATCGGTCAACCAGTAGCAACAAAGTTCTTCCCATTGCTGCCAATGGCTTACTTTTAGGCTATTCATTTAGCTCTCGCTAGAATTAGGTATGGTGTGGAGACTGTAACAGTAATAACTGCGTTGACACTTGGTTGAGCGTTCTAGAAATGACAAAGGGCTTACATTTCTGTAAGCCCTTGTTTTTACTACTAATACTTGGTGGCCCGGGGCGGAATCGAACCACCGACACAAGGATTTTCAATCCTCTGCTCTACCGACTGAGCTACCAGGCCAAGACCAAGAATTATAGAGATGTTGGGGGTAGTTGGCAAGCTTTTTCTGAAAAACTTGGTTCCCCTCTATGAGCGAGCCTTGATCTGGCGCATCTGGCTGGTCGGTGTGCTTCCCGTATAATGGGGCATTATCTGCTTATTGATGGGGGACGGATGTCTGCTCAGGTGCGTGATTGCGATATTTGTATCGTTGGTAATGGGGCGGTGGGCAAGGCTGCGGCTTTGGGGTTTGCCCAGGCGGGTTTGCGTGTGAGTTTACTATGCGCGCCGGGTTCTGGTGTGGCTGCTGTTGCGCCTGCTTCTGCTGACTGGGATGTGCGGGTGTATGCGCTGAATCATGTCGCGCATGATTTGCTGTCTTCGCTGAAAGTCTGGGATGCGCTGGATCAGGCGCGGGTAGCGCCAGTGTCGGCCATGCAGGTGCAGGGTGGTGGCGTGGATGCGGGCAAGCTGGGGTTTGATGCTTATGGTGCGCATGTGAATGAGCTGGCCTGGATTGTTGAAGACAAGAATCTCAATCAGGCGCTGGATACGGCGTTGCGGTTCGCGCAAAATCTGACGTTGGTGCAAGGGCGGGCGCAAGCCTTGGTGCTTGATGCTGAGGCTGCACAAGTAGTGCTGGATGATGGCAGCAGCATACGTGCGTCTTTGGTCGTTGGTGCTGATGGTGCGCAATCCTGGGTGCGTGGTGCTTGTGATATCGGTCTGGATTACCGTTCTTATGATCAGCAGGGTGTGGTCACCAATTTTGAGTGTGCCAAACCGCATCATGGTGTTGCGCATCAATGGTTTGTGCAGGAGCAGGGGATTATTGCCTTGTTGCCTTTACCGGGTAATCGCGTTTCGATGGTATGGTCCGCCCCGGATGCGCTGGCGCAGACTTTGTTGCGTGAACCCCTGTCGGCATTGGTCGAGCGCTTGATGCCGTATTGCAGCGAGGTTCTGGGTGCTTTGCAGCCAGTCTTGCCGGAGGCGATCAAGGCTTTCCCATTGCGGCTGATGCGGCCACACAGCATGATCGCACCGCGAGTTGCGCTAGTCGGGGATGCGGCACATGCAGTGCATCCGCTGGCGGGGCATGGCATGAACCTGGGCTTTGCCGATGTGGTCGATTTGCTGAAAGTGATCAAAGAAAAAGAAGCGCACCGCGATTGTGGCGATGCACGTTTGCTGGGCCGCTACCAGCGCGCGCGCAAGGAAGAAGTGCTGCTGATGCTGGCGACGACTGATAGCCTGGCGCGCCTGTTTGCATCCGATTTGACGCCTTTGCGTACAATACGTGACCTGGGATTGAACTTGCTGGACCGCTTGCCAGTCATAAAGAATAAACTGATCGCCCACGCCATGGGGAAATGAGCCCGGTCATTGCGAGCATGTAAGTTTGTGGCAATGAATGCGACCAATGTTGATGAAATGGCTAAAACGATTTAGTCTGAGCCTGATGAAGAAAGAAAATTGAACATGAAAAAAACATTACAAGGCTTGATAGCCCTCGCATTTGCCTTGGCTGGCAGTGCATTTGCCGCTGAGACAGCGCAAGAAGCCACTGTGCGCAAGCTGATACAATCCACTTTCCGCGAGGGCGTGAAAATTGATACTGTGACCAAGACGCCTTATTCAGGCCTGTTTGAAGTGCGTATCGGTTCGGATATTTTATATACGGATGAAAAAGCACAATACCTGTTCACAGGTGAAGTCATTGATGCAAAAAATGGGACGAATTACACCAAGGCCAGGATAGATGATTTGAGCAAGGTGAAGTTTTCTGAGTTGCCTCTGGAATCTGCGCTGAAGATGGTCAAGGGAGACGGCAAGCGCGTGATTGCCGTATTTGAAGACCCTAACTGTGGCTATTGCAAACAGTTCCGCAAGACGCTCAACACGCTGGATAACATCACGGTGTATACCTTCATGTATAACATTTTGAGCGATGACTCCAAGGACAAATCAAAGAACATCTGGTGCTCTGCCGACCGAAACAAGGCCTGGGATGACTGGATGTTGCGTGGCAAGGCTGCGCCAGAAGCGCCAGCCAATTGCAATACGCCGAATGACAAAATTTTTGCACTGGGCCAAAAAATGCGGGTGACTGGTACGCCTTCAGTCATCTTTACTGATGGCAGCCGTGCCCCCGGTATGCTGGATGTGAAAATGCTGGAAAGCAGAATTGCCGCAGCTGCCAGCAACAACAAAGCTAACTAAGCGTACTTTTACTGATGACATCATCACCGCGCTGGACTGGTATTTTGCTGGCAGCGGGGCGTGGTCGTCGTTTTGATGCCAGCGGCCAGCAAGACAAACTCTTGCAAACACTGGCCGATGGCAAGTCTGTAGCGCAGCACAGCGCAAAGAATTTACTCGCGGCTATGCCGCATATGGTCGCGGTAACCAGGCCCGATAATGCTGTGCTATCAGATCAGTTGCAGGCCATGGGTATAGTATGCCTGGTCTGCCATGATGCGGACGCTGGCATGGCCAATTCACTCAAGTGCGCTTTGCGCGCCACGGCTGATAGTGAAGGCTGGCTGATCGCTCTCGCAGACATGCCCTTCGTAAAGCCCTCCACCTTGACGCAACTCTGTAACACCTTGCAAGCAGGCGCCGAAATCGTCGTACCTGTATTTAAGGGGCAGCGTGGCAATCCAGTGGGGTTTGCGCGTAAATACTTGCCACAATTACTGGATTTGCAGGGCGATGTTGGCGCACGTAGTCTTTTGAAAAGTGATTTGGTGACGCAGGTGATGGTGGACGACCCTGGTATTCATCAGGATATTGATACGCCAGATGCCTTGGTTGATTATCTTGCTGCGATGGCTAGGGCTGAAGCTTAATTTGTCGAGATCAGTGATTTTGCCTAAAAATCCTGTAAATAAGACATGATTTCGAAGACGATGCTTAAAAAAGCCACGGAATTGCCACAATTTTTCACTTTCCTCGCCAGCTTTGTTGCTTCTAAATAGCTTTCGGATATATCTATACAACTAAAATAACCATAGAATAGCGGTTTTCTTCCACCTGATTTAAGACGTGGCGGTATTGGTGCTGCCCAAATCTATGAATAATCTCAATCAAAAGCTGGCAATACGGATAGGTTTTGTCGGGCTTGCACCATTTGTCTTTTTGACGCTGGCTTGCTGGATCGTGCATCCTGACTGGCTGGGGGCCCTGATCAAGGCACAACTGCATTATGGCATTGTGATTTTGTCTTTTCTCGGTGGTCTGCATTGGGGCGTCGCCCTGATGGCAGGTGGTGGACATGAGAATGAAAACAAGAAAGCCCTGATCTGGGGTGTGGTCCCCATTTTCATCGCCTGGCTGTTTTTGAACCATATGCTGATAGGTTTTATTGTTCAGGTTGCCGGTTTTATTGCGACCTACAAGATAGACAAGCGTCTTTATCAATCTTATGGTGTGCCAGCATGGTTTATGACTCTGCGTTTGCAATTGACGCGCGCAGTCGTAGGGGCGCAGCTATTTACCTTTATCGCGGCCAATGTTCGTAATTACACGAGCTGAAAAAATTCTGCTTTCACTTCTCACTTCAGCAGACTCATTATTTAAGAAACAGAAAGATCGTTCCGAATGAAAAAAACGATAACAACAAAGAGACCTGGCGCGGCTATATCTGCGCATGCGCTGGCGTATACCATCGTCCCCAAGGACCTGGCCGGACATATCTACCAGGTCACGCTCGACATTGCAGCGCCTGAAGTTGAGGGGCAGATTGTCAGTCTGCCAGCATGGATACCGGGCAGTTACATGGTGCGTGAATTTGCCCGCAATATTGTGCAAATCAAGGCAAGCTGTGAAGGCAAAAAAGTCGCACTGAAAAAGCTCGATAAGCACACCTGGCAAGCCGCGCCTTGCAAAGGCGCTTTGCATATCAGCTATGAAGTGTATGCCTGGGATTTGTCAGTACGTGCAGCACATCTCGATCAAAGCCACGGTTTCTTCAATGGCACCAGCGTGTTCTTGAGCGTACATGGCCAGGAGATGAACCCGCATGTCGTTGATATCCAGCGTTCCGAAGATATCGCATGTAAAACCTGGCGTGTTGCCACGTCCTTGCCAGAGCTGAAAGCCAAACGCTATGGCTTTGGTACGTATATAGCCGCCAATTATGATGAGCTGATCGATCACCCGGTAGAAATGGGTGACTTTGCGCTGGCGACATTTGATGCACATGGCATTTCTCACGATTTTGTCGTGACTGGCAAAGTACCAAATATGGATATGGAGCGCATCATTGCTGATGTGCAAAAAATCTGCGAAACCCAGATCGCCTTCTTTGAGCCGCGTACTAAGAAAGCACCTATGGATCGCTATGTCTTCATGACCATGGTGGTGGGTGAAGGCTATGGTGGCCTGGAGCATCGTGCCTCCACTGCATTGATTTGCAACCGCACTGATTTGCCAGTCAAACACCAGGCGGAAATGAGTGATGGCTATCGCGGCTTTTTGGGCCTGTGCAGCCACGAATATTTCCATACATGGAATGTCAAGCGCATCAAACCTGCTGCTTTCGCCAGCTATGATCTGCGCCATGAAAACTACACCAGCCTGTTGTGGGTATTTGAAGGCTTCACCAGCTACTATGATGACCTGATGCTGGTACGTGCAGGCGTGATTGATGAAGGCGCTTACTTTAAATTGGTGGCCAAGACCATCAATATGGTGACACGCGGTAGCGGCCGTTGGAAGCAAAGCGTGGCTGAATCGAGCTTCGATGCCTGGACCAAATATTATCGCCAGGATGAAAATTCACCGAATGCGATCGTCAGCTATTACACCAAGGGTTCTTTGGTGGCATTGGGACTGGATTTGACGATACGTGCAGAAACTGCGGGCAAAAAATCACTCGACGACGTCATGCGCGCCATGTGGCAAAAATTTGGCCGTGACTTTTATGAGCGCAGCCTGTCAGGCAAGCAGCAGGGCCTGGGCGAGACTGAGTTTGAAAGTCTGGTTGAGCAAGTCACTGGCGTGAACGTACGCCGCTTCCTCGACAAGCATGTGCGTGGCGTTGAAGACGTGCCGCTTTCAACACTGTATGCTGACTTTGCGGTACAGGTAAGCGGTGGCAATGCAAGCAAAAAATCCAGCCTTGGTGTACGTGTAGTGCGTGAAGCAAATGACTGTAAGATCGCCAACGCACATGAAGGCCGCGCAGCACATGTCGCTGGCTTGTCAGCCAATGACATCATCGTCGCCATCAATGGTTTGCGTGTGACTGCTGCAGATGCTGCCGATAGTTTGGCTACGGCGCTCGGTCGTTATCGCGTGGGGGAGACTGTGCAGATTCACGCCTTCCGCCGCGATGAGTTGTTGACGGTGCAAGCTAAATTGCAGGCGGATGATGTACCCGCTGTAACTTTGGCAGTGCAGGCGTCAGGGAAGTCTGCTAGTTTGCAGAGACCAAGCTATCAGAAACCAGGCAAGAAGTAAGTTTGTAGTTTCTTAAAAAACCGCCGTAAAGCCAGATGCTTTGCGGCGGTTTTTATTTTTTTGCGAAACCTTGACATAGCCCCTTCAGATTATGGGGAAATATCCTCAGCCAATTACCCAAACACCTTTGCCAGTTCCGCCCCAGGGTTCTCCGCCCGCATAAAGGCCTCGCCCACTAAAAATCCATGCACATTTGCTTCCCGCATGCGGGTGACGTCCTCTGCTGACATGATGCCGGATTCGGTAATGACCAGTTTGTCTGGCGTAATCCTTGGCAGCAAACCTATCGTCGTATCCAGGGAAACTTCAAACGTACGCAGGTTACGGTTGTTAATGCCCAGCATAGCTGTCTTGAGTTTCAAGGCTGTTTCCAGTTCTTGCGCATCATGTACCTCAACCAGCACACCCATGCCCAGTTCATGTGCGCATGCTTCCAGTTCAGCCATCAGGCCATGATCAAGGGCAGAGACAATAAGCAAGATGCAATCAGCACCCCAGTGTCTGGCCTGGTAGATCTGGTAAGGATCTATCATGAAATCCTTGCGCAATGCTGGCAGGGCGCAAGCAGTACGCGCCTGTTGCAGATATTCAGGTGCACCCTGGAAGAACTGCACGTCCGTCAGCACAGACAAACAGGCAGCACCATGTTCAGCATAGCTTTGCGCAATCTCTGCTGGGTGAAAGTCGGGACGCAGCACGCCTTTTGAAGGCGAAGCCTTTTTAATCTCGGCAATCACCGCTGCCTTGCTGGCAGCAATCTTGCCACGCAAGCTGCTTTCAAAACTGCGCAAATCAGCTTGCGCTTCCTTGTCGGATTCAACTTCTGCACGCAGGCTGGCAAAGGATTGATATCTCTTGGCTGCTGCCACTTCATCCGCTTTGACTGCGAGAATTTTATTCAAAATATCAGACATGGGCTTACTTCCCTAATTGCTGGGTGACTTCAATAAACTGTTCCAGCTTGGCCTTGGCTGCGCCAGATGCGATAGCTGATTGAGCTAGTTTGACACCACCAGCAATCGACGTTGCTATGCCCGCGCCGTACAGGGCTGTACCTGCATTCAGGGCGACGATGTCAGTCGCTGCACCTTCAACATTGTTCATTACGTCGAGTATCTTTGCTTTTGATTCATCTGCACCAGAGACGCGCAGGTTGCGGTTGGATACCATCTGCAAACCAAAATCTTCCGGATGGATATCGTATTCGCGGATTTCGCCATTCACCAGTTCGCCCACCATGGTCGGTGCGCCCAGTGAGACTTCATCCATATTGTCGCGCCCCCATACCACTATCGCATGTTGCGCGCCGAGGCGTTGCAAGACGCGTACCTGTATGCCGACCAGATCAGGGTGGAAGACACCCATCAAAATATTCGGAGCGCCTGCTGGATTCGTCAATGGCCCCAGGATGTTGAAGATGGTACGCACGCCCAGTTCACGACGCACTGGTGCGGCATGCTTCATCGCCGCATGGTGGTTCGGTGCAAACATGAAGCCTATGCCGGTTTGTGCTATCGACTGGGCGATCTGTTCAGGCTTGAGATTGATATTCGCACCCAAAGATTCGAGTACATCAGCACTGCCCGATGATGAAGACACACTGCGACCGCCATGTTTGGCGACGCGTGCGCCAGCAGCGGCGGTGACAAACATGGATGCGGTAGAAATATTGAAGGTATGCGCGCCATCGCCACCTGTACCGACGATATCGATCATGTTGTCCGTATTGGCCAGCGGCACCTTGGTCGAAAATTCACGCATGACCTGGGCGGCGGCAGTGATCTCACCTATGCTTTCTTTCTTGACGCGCAAGCCCATGGTCAGCGCGGTGATCATGACTGGCGACATTTCGCCACCCATCAATTTACGGAACAAAAACAACATTTCATCGTGAAAAATCTCACGGTGTTCAATCAGGCGTGTCAGTGCTTCTTGTTGAGAGATGGTCATGATGCAGTTCCAGTCAAAAAGTTTTTCAGCAGGGCATGGCCATGCTCGGACAATATGGATTCGGGATGGAATTGCACGCCTTCGAGATTGAATTCCTTATGGCGCACACCCATGATTTCGCCGTCATCTGTCCATGCGGTCACTTCCAGGCAATCCGGCAGACTGGCGCGTTCTATCGCCAGGGAGTGGTAACGGGTAATCGTGTAAGGGCTGGGCAAATTCCTGAAGACACCAACGCCAGTATGGGCAATCGCAGAAGTCTTGCCATGCATGACTTGCTTGGCACGGATAACCTTGCCACCAAATGCCGCACCTATGGCCTGGTGACCAAGGCAGACTCCCAGAATAGGTGTCTTACCGGCAAAGCGTTCTATGACGGCGATGGAAACACCAGCCTCAGCAGGTGTGCAGGGGCCGGGCGAAATGCAGATATGATCAGGCTTCAAGGCTTCAATCTCTTCTATCGTAATTTCATCATTACGGTAGGTACGCACATCTTCACCCAGCTCGGCAAAATACTGCACCAGGTTGTAGGTGAAGGAATCGTAGTTGTCTATCATCAGTAACATTTAAATTTCTCCATCCAGGCCATCTTGCACTTGTTCTGCTGCACGCAATACTGCGCGTGCCTTGTTTTCGGTTTCCTGCCATTCCATTTCCGGTACTGAATCGGCCACTACACCTGCGGCTGCTTGTACATACAGCATGCCGTCTTTCAAGACGCCGGTGCGTATCGCAATCGCCAGGTCCATTTCGCCGCCGAAGGACAGGTAACCGCAGGCCCCGCCATAGATGCCGCGTTTTACGGGTTCGAGTTCATCAATGAGTTCCATTGCCCTGACTTTCGGCGCGCCAGACAAGGTGCCAGCCGGGAAGGTGGCTTTCAATACATCGAGATTGGACAAGTTCGCTTGCAAGACACCTTCTACATTCGAGACGATGTGTTGTACATGTGAATATTTTTCTATGACCATCTGGTCCGTGACCTTGACGCTGCCGGTCTGGGCGATGCGGCCTATGTCATTGCGGGCCAGGTCTATCAGCATCACGTGTTCGGCGATTTCTTTCGGGTCGGCCAGTAATTCTTTGGCCAGTTCAGCGTCGCGTTCTGGTGTCGCGCCGCGCGGGCGGGTGCCTGCCAGTGGGCGTATCGTGACTTTCTTGCTGCCATCATTCAGGCTTTCATTGCGTACCAGAATTTCTGGTGATGCACCGATGATTTGCATATCACCAAAATTATAGAAATACATATACGGCGAAGGGTTCAGCGAACGCAGGGCGCGGTACAGTGATAGCGGTGAATCGACATAGGGTTTCTTGATGCGTTGGCCAACCTGCACTTGCATGAGGTCACCCGCCATGATGTATTCCTTGGCTTTTTCTACCGCCTTCAAATAATCTTCCTTGGCAAAGTCGCGTATGGATTCTGTACGGACAGACGCTGATGTGACAGGCGCATCCACACTACGGCGCAGCATTGCGCGCAAGTCTTTCAGGCGCTGGCGGGCTTTGGACCAGGCTTCTGGCTGGGTCGGGTCGGCATACACGATGAGATAGAGTTTGCCAGATACATTGTCGATGACGGCCAGTTCTTCAGTCAGTAATAACTGTATCTCTGGCAAGCCCAGATCATCTTTTGGTGCCTTGCCAGCCAGGCGTTTTTCTACATGGCGCACGGCGTCATAGCCAAAGTAACCAGCCAGGCCGCCGCAGAAGCGTGGCAGGCCAGGGCGCAATGCCACCTTGAAACGCGCCTGGAATTCAGCAATGAAATCCAGCGGGTTCATCTCGCGGCTCTCTATGACCTGGCCATTTTTCAGGACTTCGACTTTGTCACCAAAGCTGCGTACCAGGGTATTGGCAGGCAAGCCGATGAAGGAATAGCGGCCAAAACGCTCGCCACCCATGACGGATTCAAGCAAGAAAGTATTCTTGCCCGCATTCTGGGTTTGCGCGAGTTTCAGATACAGGGTGAGCGGGGTTTCCAGATCGGCGAAGGCTTCCGCAATCATGGGGATACGGTTGTAGCCTTGCGCGGCCAACGATTTGAATTCGAGTTCGGTCATGGTTTTCTTTCAACCGCCTGCCTGTTCCTGAAGCTTATGCACGCGTCTGCAACAGCAGCCAGCAGCGCACGCAAATTCGCTCAAGAGAGTATGGACGGGTAAGACAGATTGATATAACAAGCAAGAAGATGTGCTGGGGATGTGCACAGCCACTCGCGGCATTCGTGTATTAACAGAATTGCCAGCGTCGCCATAGCCAGGCCTCAAAAGTGCCTGGAGTGATCATGGAACGTTTGTTATCGATGAACATTCGTTATGTGAATGGTTTGAAAGTCAATGAGAGTTTTTCGCTGACAGCAGTTGTGCTGCTACCAACAGGGTTTCGACTATACCATCACTTTGAATATTTTGTACAGCTTCGCCGTGGTTGTATCCATACGGCACTGTCAAGACCGGGCAACCGGCAGCGCGGGCAGCAATCGCATCATTGCTGGAGTCGCCTATGGCCAGCACTTGTGACGGTGGCAAGCTCAGAGACTTGCAGGCTTCCAGCATGGGCAGGGGATCAGGTTTCTTTTTTGCAAAGCTGTCGCCGCCATAGACTTGCTCAAAATAATGGACTATTTCCTTCTTTTCCATCAGCGGCAGTGCAAAGGCCAGTGGCTTATTGGTAACGCAGACCAGGCGCAGACCCAGATTGCGCATGGCTTGCAGGCCTTCATGCACCTCAGGGTAAAGCTGGCTGTGGTCACCATTGATAGCCAGGTAATGACGCTGGTAAGCAGCCAATGCTTCATCAAAGCGTGCTGCTACGCCAGAGGTATCAAAATCCAGGGCCAAGACTTGCTGGATCAGATTTTCCGAGCCTTTGCCCACCATGGTCTTGATGGCATCTAGCGTCAGTGGTCTCAGCGCAAAGTCTTCGCGCATGCGGTTGATGGCGACCAGAAAGTCTGGTGCGGTATCTATCATGGTGCCATCGAGATCAATGATGGCGGCTTTGATGTGGCTGAACATGGCGGGGGCGATTAGATATAGGCTTTCCGCCTGACGTGGCGAAAAGCCTGAAGATGAAATTGAGGATTAAACCTTGGACAACTCAACACGCATGGCATCAATGATAGCCTTGTAGTCGGGTTTGCCAAAAATGGCAGAACCTGCAACAAAGGTATCGGCACCAGCACGGGCGATTTCTGCGATATTCTCGATTTTGACGCCGCCATCCACTTCCAGCATGATGTCGCGGCCAGATTCATCAATGATCTTGCGGGCTTGCGCGATTTTCTTCAGTGTATGCGGGATAAAGGTCTGGCCACCAAAACCCGGGTTGATCGACATGATCAAAACGATATCGACTTTATCGATGACGTTTTCCAGTACATGCAGCGGTGTCGCTGGATTGAATACCAGGCCAGCCTTGCAACCATGGTCACGTATGATTTGCAGGCTGCGGTCTATATGTTCCGATGCTTCCGGGTGGAAGGTGATGATATTTGCGCCAGCCTTGGCAAAGTCGGGGATGATGCGATCGACAGGCTTGACCATCAGATGCACATCGATAGGCACTTGCACATGCGGGCGTATCGCTTCGCACACCATGGGGCCTATGGTCAGGTTGGGGACATAATGATTGTCCATGACATCAAAATGGATCATGTCAGCGCCAGCGGCGACGACATTGCGGACTTCTTCTCCCAGACGGGCGAAATCGGCAGACAATATACTGGGAGCAATGCGGAAAGTGGTCATGATGGAATCGTGCTTGAAAAAGATATGCTATTTTACCTTGTGAGGGCAAGCGGCTGTTGTCTTCGTCTGGCACAATGACCGTAATTCATCATGAAAGAAAATTATGGCAGCGTATGAAATAAGTGTATCGGTGGCAACGCAATACCTAAAAGACCAGTCCGATCCTGAGCAAAACAATTTCGTTTTTGCCTACACTATTACCATCAAAAATACCGGCACCGTGGCGGCGCAAGTGATTTCTCGCCACTGGATCATTACCGATAGCACCAACCATGTAGAAGAAGTCAAAGGGCTGGGGGTAGTCGGCCATCAACCCTTTTTGGCACCAGGACAAAGCTTTGAATACACCAGCGGCAGTTCACTAAGAACACCACAGGGCAGTATGAAAGGCACTTATTTCTGCGTTGCAGAAGATGCCCATCGTTTTGAGGCAGAGATACCCGAGTTTGTCCTGTCTTTGCCGCGTACCCTGCACTGATACTTGCATGGCGCAGGCTTATTGCGGATTTTCATTATCCTGGCTTTGCTTGTTATGTTCTATCGGCTTTTTATCTTCTTTGGGTGGTGTTTCTGGTGTACGGCCATGAAACATCGTCCACCAGACGATAAAAATCAGCATGAACATTGCAACGCCTGCTTCCAGCGCTAATAACCACATCGCATCCACCTCGCTCAATAAAGTAAGCGCATTGTACCTGCTAATTTGTGTGCTTATTTGCGTCCCTCATTACAGGTGCTGGTCCGGCGCATTACAATAGACATACCGGCATTCATGCTGCATAACCCTACTCAATAAAATCAGGAGCATCTATGACATACGAATGTATTTTGACTGAAACCCGCGACAAAGTCGGTTTGATCACCCTGAACCGCCCCAAAGCCATGAATGCGCTGAACGATCAGCTCATGGATGAGCTAGGTCTGGCGCTCAAAGCTTTCGACAAGGATGAAAACATCCACTGCATCATCCTGACAGGTAGTGAAAAAGCCTTTGCCGCCGGTGCCGATATCGCTGCCATGGTGGGCTATAGCTTCATGGATGCCTATAAAGATGACTACATCACCCGCAACTGGGAAACCATGCGCCAGATCCGCAAGCCAGTAATCGCTGCTGTTGCTGGCTATGCTTTGGGTGGCGGTTGCGAAGTTGCCATGATGTGTGACTTCATCATCGCCGCAGAGAATGCCAAATTCGGCCAGCCAGAAATCAAGCTCGGTACTTTGCCTGGTGCTGGCGGTACCCAGCGCCTGCCGCGTGCGATATCCAAATCCAAAGCCATGGACATGTGCCTGACTGCGCGCATGATGGATGTGGTCGAAGCCGAACGCGCAGGCCTGGTATCACGTGTCGTGCCATTGGATAAGCTGATGGAAGAAGCTTTCGCTGCAGCGAATACTATTGCCTCCATGTCCTTGCCCATCATCATGATGGCCAAGGAATCCGTCAACCGCGCTTATGAAACTACTCTGTCAGAAGGTATACAGTATGAGCGTCGCCTGTTCCAGGCCAGCTTTGGTACCGAAGACCAGAAAGAAGGCATGCAAGCTTTCCTGGAAAAACGTCCGGCTGTATTCAAGAATAAGTAAGTCACTATTCATATAGTGCATGCAATAAATCAAAACGGTAGCAACATAGTTGGCCCCAACCCGTCGCACCAGCGTCGCCTGCCGACGGGCTGTTATGCCTACTCACACATATTTAAAAGCAAAACCCTTGAGTGCGCGCAGCGCACTCAAGGGTTTTGCTTTTAAATAAACGAAGTAAATAATTCCCGATAAACGCTTGCGGAGAAGTGGAGTAGTTTGCTATAGTTCGCCTCCCGCTGAGAAGCGGGCGAGAAGAGAAGCAAAAGAAGCAAAGCTAGTGAAATGAGCGATCGAAGAGATTGCGGAATAAATTAGCAGCTGTGGGCACTAAGCAACGGTTTTGCCAGCTTGAAAGAGCGAAACAAAACGAAGTGAGTTGCAAGTGTTGACAGCGACAAAGACGTGCTTCATAATCTCGTTTCTCTGCTGCTAACGCACACAACGCTGCGACGCAAAACTGGATGAATAAGTAGTCCGGTCTAGTAGAAAAGATTTCAGTTCTTTAACAATTAACAGTCAATAAATGTGGGCACTTGTTGAAGCGCACCAATTGACTTCGGTGAGT
>NZ_JAUXQE010000024.1:0-16570 GCF_030683615.1 Undibacterium sp. | reverse complement strand
AATCCGAACTCCATGATAAAATGATTTGAAATTCTTCGACTTGGAAACCATAAATTTCTGGGTGACCTGTACTGTTAATCCGCAGGTCCCTGGTTCGAGTCCAGGTCGGGGAGCCAGAATACAGTAGTAAAAACAAGCATTTAGGCCATCCTTTGGGGTGGCTTTTTTGCGTTCTAGGGGTCTGTATGGGGTCGGTATTGAGCGCTGCGGCTCGGTATAGGGTCGGGTGGGGCTTGAGTTGCTGCTGGGTTGCCGCTTATGGAAGACACCTCGGACGTTCCTGCCGGCGGGTCCCTCGTGTGAATCTTGCAAATGCACAACTCCACCGTACAATCTTGGAATGCAAATTAGCGAAAAGTCTGGTTGCACTGACAAACTTGAATCTAGCGTCACCCGAGGCTCTACGGGACGCACTACCAACTTCCTATCGAAGGAGCACCATGCTGAGGAGCGGGAGGTTCTGGAATGGCTTGAGAGTCCTGATTTGGGCTCCCTTCTTGTTCATTCCGCAGTCGCCACATTTGAGAACCTAATACGATCAACTGAGGTGATAGCAGAGCCCACGTTTACTGCATATCGTGGGCGCCATTTTTCAAATCACCAACATCCTTCCCCAACGTTCGATGAGTTTGGGCCTCCGCCAGCTGACAAAGCACCTGCTGGGCGATACAACCCACAAGGAAGCCCAGTCCTCTATTTGGCAACTACACGTAAAGGCGTGGCAGCAGAATTCGCCAACGATGAGACGGCGGATAGGGTACTTTATTGTCTAGATTATGTCGTCATTACAGCAGGACTTAAAATTGCGAATTTCGCCTGCGCCGGCCTTAGCAATTTTGTGCAGATTGCATTCGACTATGCCGAACACGCCGACGAGTCCATAGCTACTGATAAGCGGAATTATCTTTTCAGCCAAACGCTTGCCCATATCGTAGCCAAAGCCGGATTTTCAGCCATGCTTGTCCCAGGTATAAGGGGCAGCCCAGAAAACCGCTATAGCAACCTCGTCATCTTTTCACCTGGCGATCTATGGCTATCGTGGTGTTGCACTGATCGCCCACCAACAACCATTGGCTAACCTTCAGACCGCGTAACCTTATCAAAGACAATGAACAACCTCTCCTCGCTACTTTGCGGCTACAACAACAGATGCGAAGGAACAGCCAAGGTCGCTCTAGGCCAGCTTTCTTCCTCAATAGAAGGCTTTGCATCAAAGGCGAACAATTTTCTGAGGGAAGATGTCTCCAATGAAATGTTGAGCTTTGGGCCATTTTGTGCTCGTGTGCTGCTCGAAAACTCCTATGCCGCGATTGTGGGCCGCCTTGACCCCTTTCGAATGCTATACCTGAGCGAATTCCAAGCGCAGCCGGAGTACGAACATGGGAAGCGTGCTCGATCAGCTTTTGCGTGGACAGGCGATGTTATGCAGGACGACAAGCCGACACAAGCCCTTTGGAGCCCGGACCACGATCTACCGAAAATTAGCAGAGCACTGTTTTCAAAGTACCTGGAACATATCTATTGGAAGCCTGCCGTAGAGCGAATGCTTGATTTCGTGTCCACGATTCCGGCAGAGCCAACGCTCGCGGAGGTCCTCTTAATTGATGCGGAAGTCTATATAGGAGAAACAAGGGGAAAGAGCGCACAGCTATACTCCACCCTGTCAAAGGCCGTACATTGGGAGTTCTTCACAAGCGCACTACTGTTTGACGAGCTAACTGTCAAGACCTCTATTCGTGAGACGTTCCTGCTAGTGAGTAAACTTGGATTGATTTCTCACTTTGTGCCAACCGCCTACGCGTCTTTGAAGCCAGACGAAGCCGTGGAACATTACATTTCGTTCAGAAAGCTCGTACCTTGAACAACTTACACAACACAGATACTGATTCCGGGTTGATCCTTGCGGCTGAAGAGTGCCCACCGGAGAAATTCAGCCAGTACCACAGCTTCTCCCAACATGATGAGATGATCATCCGAAAGCTGAGCGCGCACGGCCCAGTTTTGTTGCGCGGAGGGCGCGGAAGCGGCAAGAGCGCTTTGCTAATTGAGACCCATCGAAGAATGAGGGCGCTCCCCAATGTCTTTCCAGTGTATGTCAGTCTGCGCTACCTGCCATTGCTGCAATCCGACGGGCAAGAGTACATAGGACACTTCTGTGTATTGCTCTCCCAAGCAATACAACATGAGATCAAGGACCGCAATCTCGTCTCCGAATTTGCCATCGCCACCGACCAGGTTTCACTTCAGCTTGGGCTCACGAGCTTGTCCCAGACTCTGAGCATGCGACTCGTACTGCTATTTGATGACGCCGCACACATCGGACGTGAAAAGCCACTAGAGGTCTTTTTCGACCTCTTTCGCACTCTGTCAAGCAGTTTGACATCGTGTAAAGCGTCCATATATCCAGGCGTGACGAAGTTTGGGATCAGATTCGACGTATTTAACGATTCGACAGTTATCGATATCAGTCGTTCTGATGTTTCTGCGGCGCCCGAATTTTTCCCTGATGTTGTTCGCGCTCGATATCCGAAATTGGCTGAGCGATCAACGTTTTCAGATCGTCTTGCCCCCTCCCAGTTTGCCAACCTGCTTGGCCGGGCCGTTGTGGGAAACCTTCGCGGTTTCATACTTGCCTGCAATCGTTTCGAGGAAAAGGAAAAAATCGGAATTCCTGAGTTGACCCAGTGTTTATTAGACATGGCATCGGACTACTTTTGGCCACTAATGGACGAGGTGGCTCCAAAACTCGGCGTTTATGAAGCACTGATCGATCCGGCACGCGAAGTTGTTGAGGTGATTGTTGAACATGCCGCAAGGCCGGTTAAGGATAGAACCCGCGCTATTGCACAAGACCGCGTGCTGATTCATCGGCAAATTGTCGCTCAGTACATAAAGATATTTGAGATTCTCGAATACCTAGGGTTCGTCGCTCGCAGGGAGGCGTCTCGTTCATTGAAGTCGGGGGGGAGAGGTCCGATTTTCGCCATTAATTTGTGCAACCTGCTTGATTCGGTTCCAACGAAGCGGCTCACGATTGAGATGATTGAAGAGTGGATCACCGGCTCGGCTGAGCCTGCAGAACTTCACGTCTCAGGAATGGCATTCCAAGCCATCAAACTTCCTGTGTTGCCCGAGGAACATGGACTTGCCATATTGGAGAAGCAGGTTAGCGTGCTTGGCAGGTCAACCGCTTACCCTTATGGTCTTACGGACAAAGTGATTGAGCGACTTGTGGGTGCCGGCATCACAACTGTCGGACAGCTGGCAAGTAGTTCGGACGAGGAATTGGACAGGATTGACTATATAGGTGCAGTCAAGATCAAAACCATCCGCGACGTTGTTTATCAAGCCATTTGGATGTAGGGGCTTCGATCATGATTGCGTTAGCGTTGGGGGTGGCTCGATTGGTAAGCGATGTCAGTTCATGCGATCTAATGGCATGTGGCTTTCGAGAACAGATGCCGCAGATTTGGTCCATCGAAATATGCTGGCCGATTGACCGCAAAGGCCGAGCATGAGGCCTCCAGACGACAGTGCTTGAACTTCCGCTTGGCCATTCGCGTCCGAAAGGGAGCGGCCTGAACTTGCGCTTTCTGTCAGGTCAAGTCTGAACCGCCCCAAGCAATCAGGGCATCAATTGCCCACTACTAAGCTGCATGTTAGGGACTGCTGGATTGCCGCCATTGGAGGACACCTTGGACGTCCCTGCCGCGCAGCACCAGAGGGCCATAATCGCATGGCCACACAAAGAAACAGGGGCCGGAGCCCCTGTAAGTTTAAGTTGTCAAAGATCCTCTAATACGATGGCCTTCTTGTGCCGATTTGGCAGTTCCAGCTTCCATCGGATCATGTCACCAATGATCGGATAAATGTCGTTGTGCTTGGCTCCGAAGCGCATGAAGTCGCCCTGAAACTTACCGATATCGCGGTTTACGCTAGCATCGTCTTCCGGCAAATACCGCGCCAAGTCACTGATATGGTGGGTGGCACGTTCCGCCTCGGACAGATCGAAGTACTGCCACATCCAATTCTGGTGCGAGAAATCGATCTCGGTAATGCCGTCAAGAAGCTGATTCAGTACAGCTTCACTGTTATCCGGCCGGCGGTTACTAAATGCGAAGTCGTAGACAAGCTTGGCAAGTGCTTTCAAGACCACGGGCTGAGCCGCCACTGTTTTCTCGCGAGCCTGCGGTTCCCCAAATCCAGGAATGGCCGTGACAGCCTCCCAGAAGCGATAGGCAATTTCCGCCTTGGGGGTCACATCCGGCGGCGTTGCGCTAGCTATGTTGGTCTTGTTTAGGAAAAGGATTGCATTGATGGCCACCAAGTCCTTGCGCGATACAGCTCCATCGTCTGCGTGCCAGTCAGCTTGGTCTCGTTCCTGTACCTTGACACCGAGGTTGGTGATGATCCGTTCCTTAATGAACAGGTTCACGGGATTGGAGTTGTCGAAGCTTAGGGCAATACTAGTCTCGACCTTCTTGCTAAGACGATTCAGGTCGTGAAAGAGTTGCCGCTCCTGGTCAATGTCAAGCCCAAGGTGTACCTCAACGCCAACAGTGCAGAAGGTGCGGGCGACTATGAAGCACTCCTCCCACAGTGACATTTCTTCAGAGCTAATTTCCTGGATGGGTGACTGATACAGGCTTCCCTTCTTTGGGTAGACGCGTTTAGTTCGGAGCTCATCTAGAAACTGGAACACCATCTCCATTCCCTTGCGGCGATGTTGTCCATCAACTACCCAAAGGACATGCTTCTGCGAAAGAAAAATTTTAAAGGCAGCCGTCTCATGTTCAGCTGTCATCATCCGGACACCACGCAGATTCTCTCCGCCAGAATTGCACTCACGGATATTTACGACTAACGGCTGAACTGAAAGGTACGGCTGTTTGCCAAGATTGCCTTGGACTTCAAGAAAGCCCGCAGGAACTGCTTTATTCTCGATGGATCGGCGGGCAATTGCAGCCGTCACCAAACCTTTTAGAATATACAAGGCAAGCTTCTGAGCATGTGCCGGATCTAGTTTGCGCTGAGAAATGGCCTCTCCATCCCTTGTGGGATCATTTGCCACTTCGGACATTTCGAAGAATTCGTGCATGGGTACGTACATCATGAATGTACGGAAGCCGAGGTTGTGCCCGATGAATACTTTCATTGGCTTGTCAGCTGTCCCCCCCTCTTCCATCAAATCATCGAGAGAAGCGAGTGGTGTAGGATTGCCTTGTGCATTTGATGGGTACATTTATTCCTCCTGGATACAATTTATAAATAACCAGGACGAACAATAACAAGCTCCAGGAAATATGTAAATACATTCCAGGGATATTTTATGTGTAAGGGAGACGACTTTCGAATCACCAGCAGTGTTACACCTCCAAAGTAGTTTGATGGCTTAGCCGTCCGCTTTGGCCGAATTCAGGTCGATCACCAATTAGCATCTCATCTTTTCCAGCTATATCTAACAAACTGTGGTTGCCTTCTCGGATATACGATTCTATCGAATTAAACATCTCGAATAAGTCTTGTTGTCCTGGACCGCGTAGCGCGCACTCCCAGATTACTAGGACATGCCATTGGTCTGCCTGAAGAGCGTTGATGGCATTTTTGTCCCGCTTCACATTGCCTTCCAGTTTTTTTAGCCAGAAGTCCCGTCGAGTTGCCGGCAACTTGGACAGGGGGCATCCGTGCAAATGCCAAAAGCAGCCATGAATGAAAACAACAGTTCGGTAACGCGAGAAAACCAAATCGGGGCAACCAGGCAGGGTTCGATCATGAAGTCGATATCGCAGTCCACGAGCGTGTAGCTCGCGTCGAATCAGCATCTCTGGCTTGGTATCGCGTCCGCGAATATGGCTCATGTTGAGGCGGCGCTGTTCGGAGGTAAGTACGTCGGTCATTCACCCACCTATCTTGCAGTATCAGCAACAATGGCTTTCAAACTGTCCCGCAAGTTGTTTCCTGTATTGCGTAATGGCGATCTTGCCCGACCATTTAACTTCTCCTGAAATTGGGAGCCGCTAAGCAGAGGGCGTATCTAAAACAGAATTTTTAGCTGATAAACTGCGTGTCATCATTATGACCACGAATCTCATCACCAACAAACTCCACCGCATCCAAGGTGGTCACCCTCCGCGCTACATGGACCTATTTGCCGGTTGTGGTGGAATCTCGCTGGGCTTCCTTACAGCTGGTTTTCAACCAGTGGCATCCGTTGAGATTGACCCCCATGCCGCGCAATCCCATGGTGTAAATTTTGGTCCTCGGTCCATGGGTGGCGATCAGCAGGCGCATCATGTTGCGCGTGATGTTGTCAAGGAAGACCCCACCACGATCTTTGCCGAATTAGGGATTCATGGTCCTGTGGATGACCAAGTGGACATTCTGGTGGGTGGTCCGCCATGCCAAGCTTTCGCGCGGGTGGGGAGGGCAAAATTGCGTGAACAGGCGCATCGGCGACTTGAAGAGACTGCGGACCAAGCTTTCCTCGTTGATGGACGGGTGAACCTGTGGGAAAGGTACGTCCAATACATCCGCATGACCAAGCCAGTAGCACTGCTGATGGAAAACGTGCCAGACATCCTCAATCATGGAGGCAAGAACGTTGCCGAAATGGTTGCAAAGAGCCTTTCAGACGAAGGTTACGAAGTAGCCTACACACTTTTAAATGCTTCCTGGTACGGGGTTCCCCAGACTCGAGAACGCATGATCCTAATTGGGTTTCATCGTGACTCTGGCATCTCGCCGTCATTTCCAAAGCCAACGCATCATGTAATTCTGCCCCAAGGGTATACAGGTTCCAAGAATACTGCCCGACAGGTGATCAAGGATCATGGTTCTGACCATCATCGATTCGTGGCTGACCCAGATGCCTCTTTGCCTCCTGCAACTACAGCAAGGGAGGCTCTCGCTGATTTGCCACCCATTTACGCTCTGCAGATGTTTAATCGTGGGGAATTGCGCCGTGGTGTGAAAAACCCGCTGGAACCCGTTCGTTACACTACATCCACGCCATCTACGGCATATTCGCGGATGATGCGGCAATGGCATGGGTTCGTGACCAAGGAGTTCACCACGGGACACGTGATTCGCTACCTGCCTCGAGACTACAAAATATTTGCAGAGATATCGGAGGGCTGGGAGTACCCGCAGATCCACAACTACGTGGAACAGAAGATCGCTGAGTGGTTGAAGTCAAGAAAGCGTAGTGGTCTTTCAACCAATCCACGGCAATCTGAAGTCCGTGATTTCATTAATTTGTGGCGAATTCCCTACGATCCTTCAAAGTTTCCCAATAAGTGGTGGAAACTGGATTCCAAGAAACCTGTCCGGACGCTGTTGGCTCACCTTGGCAAGGACTCTTATTCCCACATCCATTTTGATTCAGAACAAGCTCGGACCATTTCTATCCGTGAAGCGGCACGCTTACAGTCGTTTCCTGACGGCTTCATTTTTAAAGGGTCTATGAACCCTGCTCTGAAACAAATAGGGAATGCAGTTCCGGCACTGTTTGCCTATGCTATTGCAATGTCTATGAGAAGCAATCTTGGTGCGCCAGCGATTACTGACATGCGAGTGCAGCTGCTTGGTCTGAATCAATCTTTGATAGATACGACTGCGGGTAAAAAATGAAATTCACTATTCTTCGCCGGTTGACGCATAGCGAACTGGGCATGTTTCACGCCTACCGCGATGGACGTGAAGGTTCCAAGCAGAGAGCGATTAACTTTGACGGGGATGTGGTGGATCGAGTTTTCCCATCTGCAAAAGATTCTGAAAAGATTCTCATCAACTGCCGATGTTTAGATGATGAAACGACGGTCGTTGAGAAACAGCAGTGGTTAAAAAGACAGGATAAAAACTGGCGATTTGAGGGCAATTGTCCCAAGAGTTCCTATTTTAAATTTGTAGAACCCGGTGTTCTTTTCGCCATGTCTGTGGACTCGTCCACGTTACCTGCGGCCGCCGCATGGGTGGTTATCCCTGCAAACCATCCAGCTTGCGAAGCAATCATTAACCACGGAGAAAGCGGGCGTTTGGATCAATCTGGCATGATCGCCTTGTTCGGAAACGAGGGTGCTCATTCCTTGCGTATTCTTAGTGAGCATTTCCCAAATCTTTTTCCCAAGACCGAACACATGACCTCCATAGCATCGAACCCTAATAGTCTTGAACCTGATCCTGTCGGCCTATTTGACATCCTTGCGCGTGCGGGACATCGTCTTTCTAGTGCCGTAGCTGATCTTGTCGACAACAGCATTTCGGCAGGGGCAACCACGATCGATATCAAATTCCCTAACCCTAATGACGGTGGACGATGGATGTGTGTCCGCGACAACGGCAAGGGAATGACCCTGGACGAATTGCGAAATGCCATGCGAGTAGGTAACCAGCGGATCTATGGCGGGAGTGATCTTGGAAAATTTGGCTATGGTTTAAAAGGGGCTTCATGGTCGCAGGCGGATTGCATGACTGTGGTGACGAAAGCAGCGGCTAGCGATCTTTCTTCAATGACTTGGGACAAGGATCATCTTGCCAAGACCCGTAAGTGGGACGTATTGACCAACCCCGTAGACGAAAAATATTCTGCAGATGTCGCTATTCCCGACACGGGAACAGCCGTGTTGCTAACTAAGATGCGACCGCCAGCTGAGATGGAGACGGTAAAGAATATTGATCCGTACACAGTAGAAGTGACCTCCATTCGTGAGCACCTGGAACTAGTCTTTCATCGATATTTGGAAGGCACCGTCAAGGGGCGCGAGAAAGTTACGATCAACCTGAATGGTGTCCCGTTGGTAGGTAATAATCCGATGGGTCACGTCTTGACCAAAGCATTCGATCCACGAACCATTACCCTTAATGAGGCTGACCCCGTAAATAAAGCAGTCATCTCTGTGCAGGCATACATCACCCCGAATGAAGACGAGGTGGAACGGCATCACAGCGCCGAAGGTCCCGAAGCTGTTCGCGTTGCCCGAGATCGCATCTCGTTATACGGTCGGTGGAATGAAACGCAGGGCTTGTATTTCTATCGCTTGGACCGGTTGATTAAGTGGGGTGGCTGGGAAAATATATTTGCCGTCGACGAAAAAACAAAGCTGGTGCGCGTTGCCATAGATTTTGATCGCAAGTCCGATGATTCTCTGCAGGTCAACATCTCTAAACAAGAGATCCGCCTTCCCGTAACAGTGAAGGAATACATTCGCGACATCGTTAAGGATCCCCGCGCAGAAGCCCGCTCACGCTATAGAAAGACAGGTAAGAGTACGACTCCGCCCACAGCTCCATCACCGGCAGGTGGTAGCTCCGGATCACCCTCTACTACAGTTGGAACTGGAGGCACTCGAACTCCAACACCTTTTGGTGGGTCTAAGACAATGCCAGCTAAGGCCAGCGCAAACCCTATTCGGATCGTTGACGCAGGGAGCCTCCCTTGGGAGCGGAAGATTAGTTTTACGGGTGAACACGTTGAGGTGACGCCAAGAATCCCGGAGCTGGTCGACCTTGTGAGGGCTATCGATGCTGATCCCTTTGCCAAGGCAGCACTTTCGAAGTTCCTTCTGGTGCTGGAGCAGGCTGATGTGATAAAGACGCTGCTTGATGCCTGAGATCTTTTCGCGTTTTACCGTAAAGCCGAAGATTCGTAACTGGACCGATGGTACGCAGTGGACGAATTGGGAGCGCCATGAGACTTTTCTTCATGAACAACCGAAGTGGAAGCCACATCAGGTGGACTCTGTTGCTGAAGAGTCCCTGCGGATCATTGGAAAGACCACGCCTATCGGACGTACGGAATATCAATGTCGTGGACTAGTCGTTGGATATGTCCAGAGCGGTAAAACAGCGAATTTCACAGCGGTTGCTGCCCGTGCCGCTGACGTTGGCTATCGGTTGATCATCGTCCTCTCTGGCATCCATGATTCGCTAAGGAATCAAACGCAGAAGCGACTCAACAAGGAATTGGTCTGCATTGGGGGAAAGTGGACCACTTTGACGAGCGAGACGGAGGACTTTCAAAATCCTGTAGTAGCGAATGGTTTTGATGGTGCCGGCACAGTACTGGTGGTCGCCAAGAAAATCACGCCGATTCTCCGCCGCCTTAACCAATGGATCAGAGATCTTGATGGACAATTAGGCGACATCCCTGTCCTGGTAATCGATGACGAAGCAGACCAAGCCTCCATCAACACAAAGGGTAATCGGAGGGATCCGAGCGTTGATGATGACACGGAAAGTGACTCAAACAATCCGTCGCTTACAAACGCACTTATACGGGACACCCTACAACGGATACCACGGGCCGCCTACATTGCCTATACAGCAACCCCATTTGCTAACATCCTGATCGATCCAGGTGCCGTTGATCGCGAGGTGGGGACCGACCTCTTCCCTAAAGATTTTGTCGTCCAGCTTCCGCGACCTGATGGTTATACGGGAACCGAAGAGTTGTTTGGCGTGACGTCGCAGGGACGTGATGTTATGCGCTCGGTCGCCGATAACGATGTTCGCGCCCTTAAGCCAAAGCGTCGCAAGAAACGTGATCTTCTAGTGGTGGAAGAGCTGCAATCCCTTCCGCAATCCCTTTGCGACGCGGTACTAGTGTTCGCGGTGGCCGGGGCAATCAGGCTTCTACGTAAACAGGCTGGCAAGCCTCACACGATGTTGGTCCATGTCTCCCAGATGCAGGCCGATCAACTTCGCATTGGCGCCGCCATTGAGCAGCAAATCAAAGGCTGGCGAGATCATGATCGTGTTGTACCAGGCAGTCTGCGAGTGATGCTCAGCTCAGCGCTGAATGATCTTGGCGAAATTGCCATGCCTAGCGGTCGCGATGTAGTGCTGGATGAAGCTGTTATCAATCTGTCTCGGATACAAGTTGTAGTCCTAAACAGCACTACTGGCGAACAGTTGGAATATGAGGAGAAGCCTGATCGTCAGTTAATCGCCGTGGGTGGTAACCGTCTGTCTCGTGGGTTAACCCTAGAGGGATTAACTATTGCTTATTTCCTACGGACAACAAGCATGGCGGATTCGTTGCTGCAAATGGCACGTTGGTACGGTTTTCGTTCAGGGTACGACGATTTGATACGCATCTGGACGACAGAAGCTATTGCACAGTGGTTTGTCGAACTGGCATTGGTCGAGGAGTCTCTGCGGGATGCCATTACTGCAATGAACAGAGCGGGTCGCCACCCCGATGAAATGGCTATCAGGATGCGGTCTCATTCGGAGCTGATGCTGACCAGCAAGCAAAAAAGCAGGATGCTGGAAGAGAGCAGCCGGTCGTGGTCTTGCGAGAACCCCCAGACAATTCTCTTCCCCCTGCGGAACGCCTCCATTCTTGATCACAATGCCGCCCTGACCGCAGATCTGCTGACTGTTCACGTTCCAACACAGGACGCCTATGGCGGGAGTCTGGCACACGATGTACCTGCTTCAGTAGTCAGTAAATTCCTGAGGGAATTCATTGTTCACGAGGATACATTGGCATTTCGTGGGGACATGATCGCTGACTGGATTATGGAGAGGGCAAACGCTGGTGAATTGGCTGTTTGGACAATATTCGTGGCAAGCCCTGATCGGGACCGCCAAGTATTGCTCGGGAGCCGTTCCTACGGCCTAGTTCGCCGCTCTCTTACCGCCACCGAGTCCATCGGCATCCTAACGGAACCACGTCATGAAGGCGTGGATTTACATGGCGGGCCGGAAGCCTATCGAAGGGGTACTACGTATAACGCTAGGGCGATGCGTCATACGAGACCACCCAGCCATGGGTTGTTGATGATCTATCCGTTGGATCCCCAACTCCTAAACGCGCAGGTGCGGACGGTTATCGGGATTGCCTTGTCACTTCCCAAGACTTCTGACGAGGGTAAGTCGTTCGTCGTGAACCGTGGGGTTGCCTATGAGTAGCATTACGGCTGCTAGGTGGTTGAGCCTCAAAAGCCAGTCGCGCGGATCAGGCATGCTTGTAGAACAGGTCGATCCTGCGATTAACGGATGCCTAATGGGTGTCGATGAAGATGGATCCCTCCATTTAATAATAGCAATTGGCGAAGAGCCCGTAGAGGTCCCGCAGGAACTGGAAGCCGTCGTCGTCCAGATTATTGAGACGGATAGGATCTACTTGGATGTCTATGCCAAGGGTCACTACGAGATGATCTTCACCCCAATGGCGAACGAGATCTTCGTAGGTGTGTCTGTCCAAGGCCGGAAGCCCATCGATGTGGTTTTGGAAACAATCAATGAGTTTCGTGGGGCACTGAGGCCCTTGAAGCCTGATTTGACCTTGTCAGAGCAGATCGGATTATTTGGGGAAATTTGGGTCCTATGCTACGTCTTGATCCCCAATATTGGCGCTCGAGCGTGTTCGTTGTGGAGCGGCCCTGATGCAGAGCGGCATGACTTTATCGGAGACAACGTCCATATCGAAGTGAAAACCACTACGAGGTCGGAAGACAAACATGAAATTTCACGTATGGATCAACTGCGGGCCCCTAGTGGCAAAAGATTACTATTTGCCTCCATCCAACTGGAAAAATCTGAAGGTGGCGAGGCTACCCTCGCTACGCTGATAGACGAAGTAATTGCTGCGCTTGGTATCGATGGAAAAGCAATTGATGCATTTGAGTCCCGTCTGGCAAAGATGCGTTGGCACGAAGGGCTTCGGCAATCTAGTGAATTAAAGAAATTCAACATGCGGGACGCTCAATTCTTTGAGGTTGAAGGATCATTCCCGCGCTTGCCAGATAACTACGTCCCCACTAGGGGAATTACAGCAATTAAATACACAATTGACATTTCGTCTCGCGCGGTACTTGATCGAAGTGAAGTGGATGGACTCATAAAATCGATGTAATGGCGCCCGCCTACGTGAGTCTTTCAGAAGTTTGAAATCATATTTGATACTCCTGTACAGCTAGCTGTTGGTGTAAATAGTCGGTCTGCACCCGTTGCCTAACTTCAAAATGGTGCAGACCTTTCCGGATAAGACAACCGAACCGCTCGCAATCGAATTCAGAAATCGCACAAGTTAGGCCAGCTTTTGGCTAGCTATATTCTTCCGATGAAGACCGTCTGAGTGAATTTCAAAACCTAACTCAATATCAATTGTTGTACACAGTATTTTCGATGAGAATATTTAGAGAAATCACCAGCACGCAATGGTTAGTGACTTTGAACAGTACGGAAAATAGTAATAAGGAGATTTCATGACACAGCCCGAACCCAAACCTGTTGATACCAATCAATTGCTTCTGCATGCGGCTGCGGTTGGAGACCTTGACCTAGCTCTCATAGCGATAGAAAAAGGAGCCAACCCGGATTGCCGTGATCCACGAGGTTTAACACCTTTGATGCGGGCAGCCACTTACGGTGACGTAGGAATGCTTCAACTGCTCTTACATGCAGGGGCAACTCTGGATGCGGTTACCGAGTATGGCGTCACCGCCCTAATGAAAGCGGCCATCCACGACAGGGCGAACGCAGCCCAAGAGTTACTCAAGAGCGGAGCCGATACTGGCCTGAAGGATGAAGACGGGTTCACAGCGAAAGAAATTTCCGTCAGGCTGGGGAACAATGCTGTCGCTTCAGTGCTTTGAAGCGATCCCGTTAACTTTAGGCTCCTAACCTTTTATCTCTTAACGCGCCTGCTGCGCCTTCTGGTCAGCGGGCTTTTTTACGTCCATAACGCGGAGACAACATGGCAAGAAAGCGAAGTCGAGCAATCAAGAATCTGCGGTCAGCTGGATGGACGGCAGCCAAGTTCACCGGACGAACGGACACAGCATCGCCCCAACAGTTTCAGCGCCACATCATCACCTAGCCCCTGGTCGTCTGCATTGCTTGCGGATGTCCGGGGTCTTTCACATTCCAAACCACGAAAGTGAGGTCTTGTAATGAGTCGTCAGCGCAATTCTGTCACCAAGCAACTCAAGGATGACATTCGAAAAAACCATAGCCTCCACCAAGAGTCCATGGACAACATTCGCAAGTCGCAGGAGTTAATGAGAAATATCGATGCCCGGTTTGCTCCCAGGCTCAGCCTAAGTCTCGTTTTTACGTGTTTGTTTGTTATCCCATGGATAGGAATTGAAAATTTACTCAAGAGGACTTTTGGAAAAAGTAAGGACAGCCTTGAAATCCACGCAAGACTAAAAGAGGATTTTGCGGCGGTCTGCGATTCTTATTGGCATGCAGTCAAGCATGTCGCAGAGTGGGCCTGGTTCTGGATCAGGATGCTGTTGCGCTGGCTCGGCGATGAAATGCGCAATGCCCTCTTCTCCACTCTATTCATGATCTTGACGGTCATTGGTTACCTGCTCGGGGCTTGGCTGGTGCTGGCAATCATCTACTTCGTACTTACACATTAATCCGGCTTCTCTCACGTGCAGCTCCCTTCCTGACAGTCAAACTGGCCATGCATTTATGCCACCAATCATCTACGTGATCAACCTCGAATCCATGACCTGACCAAATAACAAGAAGAGCCTTCGGCGACGCTATGGGCTCAATAAACATGAAAGCGTCGCAACCCTCCGAAAGCCCCTTTGGCCGCCTTGGTCATTGGGGCTTTCGCTTTTTTAACTTCAGTAAGGAGCATCTATGTTCTGGGCATTCTTGATTGCAACTGCAACAGCCATTGGACTCATTCAACTCGGTGCCATGTCCGTGTGGATCACCGTCCTCAAGGCTATGTTGGTGGTTGTCCTTGCCGTAGCCCTGTTCGTCGGTCTGCTGTTCGTGTGGCAACCCTTCAAAAGCAATAAAAAGGGTGAGTGACTAGCGCTTTCCCTACTTGCTGATTCACCCCATCGTGCCTACCCCGAGCGGGTATTTTTTTCGTCCATACAACGGAGGTAATCATGATCAATTCCATATCCAGCAAGGATGTCGCAGCAAAAATGTAGTTACAAGTGAATTCCGCTCAATGCGCTACCCGGAGGGGGATTCCCCTCCTTTTTTATTATTGAAAAGGAGCAGGACATGGATGCAAACAAGCACACGCAATTCTATATTGAGCAACTCAAACCTTTGGTTGGCGGGGTCATAAAGGATGCCGTTCGTACCGGTGTGGATGAATTCGGCGACGAGTTCTTCGGACTAGCTATCAAATGTAAGGATGGCGAAGTCAGGCGCTTGATCATTCTGGCGGACGATGAAGGCAATGGCCCTGGCAGCTTCGAGATTGTTGAAGGAGAGAACAATGGCTGAGCTGAGCCTTCGATTGATCGTCTTTGCCGTTGCCCTGTTCGTCGGCCTGCTGTTCGTATGGCAACGCTTCAAAGGCAATAAAAATGGTGAGTAACACGCCTGCTGCATCCCCCGTTTAGCTGTTTCACCCGTAGTCCCACCCCATCGTGCCTGCCATTAGCGGGCATTTTTTTCGTCCATACCCCGGAGGTACTCATGAGCAATTTCGTTATCAGCATCACCGATGGAGGCAAGCGCAAGAAACGCAGGAAGGGATGGTGGTATCCGCATTCACTTCCCAGAAAGGCGGTGACTCATGCTCATCCTGCGTGATCCCGTATTGGCAAGCAGCATTGTCGATCCTGACATTCGCAGCTTGGTCGAGCAGCGGTTCATCGAGATTTGTGACGGTGATCCCTACGACTACGACCTGCATGGCTACATGATCGTCGTTGAACCCGGCGACAGCGTGGAATCGCTAGAACAGGAAACCAGTTGCCGCATCCTGCATAACCTATTCGATGACGCCCACTTCGGCGATCCGGATTTCATGCCTTCTTTTGAAGTCCTGGAGGAACACGCCGGTTGCTATGAAATGGTCTTCATCCTGAACGACGAGGGCTTCGGCATCGATATCTACATCCCGAAGCACCTGGGTATTGATGCCGAGTTGCTGGCCATGTGTGCCGAATATGCAGCCCCGGCAGACTGAAGCGTTACCGCCGGCACAACCCTTCCTTGCACTCCCCTACGACGCCACCCAGGCCTTCCCGGTCTTGGTGGCGTTTTCATTTCCAAGCATCACTTCTGGAGACGCCATGCAAAAACCCACCCCACCTTTGGACGCACTTGTCGCCGACATGGTCAACCTTCTTGATGACAACCAGCGTGAGGAATTTGAGGAGCGCGCAGGAATCATCGAGTTCGAGGCGAAGGTGCCACGTGCTCATGCCGAGTGTCTTGCGTTACTAGACGTACTTCGCCGTCACCCGGCGGTATTGACGACGACCAGATGACACAAAGCCGTTGCGGCTTTTTGGGCATCTTATATAGAAGCACCCAAGTACCCATCCCCATCAACACAAAGGAATCTCACCATGAAATCAGCAACCACCATCAATCATGCACCTGCAGTTTCCAGCACCGCAATCCGCATCCTGAAAGTTGCAACCTGCCCTTCCCTCTCAGGCAAATCGACACTGACCTATCACGTCGGCTGCACGGCCAAATCCGAAATCCAGTTCAGTGTTTATGCCAATACCAACGCTGGCTTCTTCAGTCAGGAATGGATTGCCCTGAGCGCCATCCAGAAATTTTTAGACACGAGCCAGAGCGGTACTCCCATCACTGCGTTCATTCTCTATCCACTGTTTCAGGG
>NZ_JAUXQE010000018.1:0-80115 GCF_030683615.1 Undibacterium sp. | reverse complement strand
AATGGTCATGCCAGGTGATAACGTATCTATCACAGTAAAACTGATCAACCCGATCGCGATGGAAGAAGGCTTGCGCTTCGCTATCCGTGAAGGTGGCCGTACAGTTGGTGCTGGCGTTGTTGCTAAAATCATCGAGTAATATCTGTCGTAATTTGTAGTATACTAGTTGGCTGTCGTATTGAATTTAATGCGGCAGCCAATTTAGTTTTCGCTCTTTATTAAATATGCCGGCGGCTCTGCCGTACCTGGCTCGCTCTTTATAGGAATGAACATGTCCACACAAAATCAAAAAATCCGTATCCGTCTGAAGGCTTTCGATTACAAACTGATCGATCAGTCCGCTCTGGAAATCGTAGAAACAGCCAAGCGCACTGGCGCTGTTGTTAAAGGCCCGGTTCCTTTGCCTACACGTATCCAGCGTTTCGACGTACTGCGCTCCCCACACGTGAACAAAACTTCCCGTGATCAATTCGAAATTCGTACTCACCAGCGTTTGATGGACATCGTTGACCCAACTGATAAAACAGTTGATGCGTTGATGAAGCTCGATCTGCCAGCTGGCGTTGACGTAGAAATCAAATTGCAATAATTCTTATTGATTTGAATATACTGATGCAAATTAGTATTTTCAGAAAAATACTGAAAATTCGACATACCACAATTTTTCGAAAATTCAAATAAATTAGTCTTGTAAATAAAAAATTTGCGGGCTATAATCGAAGGCTTAGATGTAGGTCAGCTCCGGCTGGCCTATTCGTTTAAGTTTTTTAAACATCAGCCTCACCCAATCGTAGGTGAGAATGGAGAAAACAATGAGCTTGGGCCTAGTTGGTCGCAAGGTTGGCATGATGCGCATCTTTACAGATGATGGGGATTCGATTCCTGTTACTGTTTTGGACGTGTCCAACAACCGCGTGACGCAAGTCAAAACTCCTGAAACAGACGGTTACTCCGCTGTTCAGGTAACTTTCGGTCAGCGCCGTGCATCCCGCGTAACAAAAGCGGCTGCCGGTCACCTCGCAAAAGCAGGTGTTGAAGCTGGTACTGTATTAAAAGAATTCCGTATTGATGCTGCTAAAGCCGCTGAAATGAAAGCAGGCGACGTCGTGCCTGTTGGCATGTTCGAAGCTGGTCAAAAAGTGGACGTGCAAGGTGTAACGATTGGTAAAGGCTATGCCGGTACTATCAAGCGCCATCACTTCTCTTCTGGTCGTGCAACTCACGGTAACTCCCGTTCGCATAATGTTCCTGGTTCTATCGGTATGGCGCAGGATCCAGGTCGTGTATTCCCTGGTAAGCGCATGACTGGTCATCTGGGTGATGCAACTCGCACTGTGCAAAATCTGGAAATCGCTCGCGTAGATGCAGAGCGTCAGTTGTTGCTGGTGAAGGGTGCCGTGCCGGGTGCAAAAAATGGTCAGGTGATTGTATCTCCTGCTGTTAAAGTTAAAGCCAAGAAGGGAGCCTAATCCATGGAACTGAAGCTCCTAAACGAACAAGGTCAAGCAGCGTCGAACGTAGTCGCTCCTGATACTATCTTTGGTCGTGATTACAATGAAGCCTTGATCCATCAAGTCGTTGTTGCATTCCAAGCCAATGCTCGTAGCGGTAATCGCAAACAAAAAGATCGTGAAGAAGTCCATCACACAACCAAGAAGCCTTGGCGTCAAAAAGGTACTGGTCGTGCACGTGCTGGTATGTCTTCTTCTCCATTGTGGCGTGGTGGTGGTCGTATATTCCCGAACTCGCCTGATGAGAATTTCTCTCATAAAGTTAACAAAAAGATGTATCGCGCAGGTATCTGCTCGATTCTGTCCCAGTTGGCTCGTGAAGGTCGTTTGAATGTGGTTGACGATGTTACTGTTGACGCACCTAAGACAAAACTGTTGTCCGACAAACTGAAAGCAATGGGTTGCCTGGATTCCGTCCTGATCATTACTGACGAATTCAATGAAAACCTGATGTTGGCAGCGCGTAACCTGGCAAACGTACTGGTTGTTGAACCACGTTATGCTGATCCAGTTTCTTTGGTGTTCTACAAGAAAGTGTTGATCACCAAGCCAGCACTGGCAAAGATTGAGGAGATGCTGGCATGAGCGCACAAGTCAAAATTAGCGAAGAACGCCTGATGAAGGTGTTGCTGGCTCCTGTTATTTCTGAAAAAGCAACTATGGTTGCTGAAAAGAATGAGCAAGTGGTTTTCCTGGTTATGCCAGATGCAACCAAGCCAGAAATCAAAGCTGCCGTCGAATTGCTGTTCAAAGTACAAGTTGAATCCGTACAAGTAGCAAATCGCCAAGGTAAACAAAAACGTACCGGTAAATTTAATGGCCGCCGCAATCATACAAGACGCGCTTTTGTATGCTTGAAGCCAGGTCAGGAAATTAACTTCACTGAGGGGGCATAAGCATGGCACTCGTTAAGATGAAGCCAACCTCACCAGGTCGTCGTGGTATGGTGAAGGTAGTGACAGAAGGCCTGTACAAAGGTCGTCCGTTCGCTGCTTTGTTGGAAAAGAAATCAAAAACTGCTGGCCGTAATAACAACGGTCACATCACTACCCGTCATATCGGTGGTGGTCACAAGCAGCATTATCGTCTGGTTGACTTCAAACGCAACAAAGATGGTATCCCTGCAAAAGTAGAGCGTATTGAATACGATCCTAACCGTACAGCACACATTGCTTTGTTGTGCTACGCGGATGGTGAACGTGCATATATCATTGCTCCTAAAGGTATGGCTGCTGGTGATCAGGTCATGAACGGCTCTCAAGCGCCAATCAAATCTGGTAACTGTTTGCCTATCCGCAATATCCCGGTCGGTACAACTATGCATTGCGTAGAAATGCTGCCAGGTAAAGGTGCTCAGATTGCACGTACAGCTGGTGCTGGCGTTGTATTGATGGCGCGTGAAGGTACTTACGCTCAGGTTCGTCTGCGCTCCGGTGAAGTTCGTCGTATTCATATCGAATGCCGCGCGACTATCGGTGAAGTAGGCAACGGTGAGCATAACCTGCGCAAAATCGGTAAAGCTGGTGCAATGCGTTGGCGTGGTGTTCGTCCTACCGTTCGCGGTGTGGTCATGAACCCGGTCGATCACCCGCACGGTGGTGGTGAAGGTAAAACTGCAGCCGGCCGTCACCCAGTATCACCATGGGGTCAGCAAACCAAGGGTAAGAAGACTCGTCGCAACAAGCGCACTACTTCGATGATCGTCTCACGCCGTGGCAAGAAATAAGGGATAAAACATGACACGTTCATTGAAAAAAGGGCCGTTTTGCGACGCCCACCTGGTGAAGAAAGTCGAAACCGCGCAAGCGACCAAAGACAAGAAGCCAATCAAGACTTGGTCCCGTCGTTCGACAATTATGCCGGACTTCATCGGTTTGACCATTGCGGTTCATAACGGTAAGCAACACGTACCAGTTTATGTTTCCGAAAACATGGTTGGTCACAAGCTCGGCGAATTCGCGCTGACCCGTACGTTCAAGGGTCACGCTGCCGATAAAAAGGCTAAGAGATAAGGACCGATGATGGAAACTAAAGCAAATTTGCGCGGTGTGCGTCTGTCTGAGCAAAAAGGTCGCCTGGTGGCTGACCTGATTCGCGGTAAAAAAGTAGATCAGGCATTGAATATCCTGGCATTCAGCCCTAAAAAAGGTGCTGCGATCATCAAGAAAGTGTTGGAGTCTGCAATTGCAAACGCCGAACACAATGATGGCGCGGATATCGACGAGCTGAAAGTAAAGACTATCTATGTCGAAAAAGGTGCGATTCTGAAGCGCTTCACAGCACGCGCTAAAGGTCGTGGTGATCGTATCTCTAAACAATCCTGTCACATTTATGTGACCGTTGGTAACTAAGGAGTCACGATGGGACAGAAGATACATCCAACCGGTTTTCGTTTGGCAGTAACACGTAACTGGTCTTCTCGTTGGTATGCTGGCAATGGTAACTTTGCCACTATGCTCATCGAAGATCTGAAGGTACGTGAATACCTGAAGAAGAAACTGAAAAACGCGTCTGTAGGCCGCATCGTTATTGAGCGTCCTGCTAAAAACGCACGCATCACGATATATAGCTCCCGTCCAGGCGTTGTGATCGGTAAAAAAGGCGAAGATATTGAAGTATTGAAAGCTGAATTGTCGAAATTGATGGGCGTGCCAGTGCACGTCAACATCGAAGAAATTCGCAAGCCAGAAATCGATGCTCAACTGATCGCTGATTCTATCGCTCAGCAACTGGAAAAACGCATCATGTTCCGTCGCGCCATGAAACGTGCGATGCAAAATGCAATGCGTTTGGGCGCTCAAGGTATCAAGATCATGTCTGGTGGTCGTTTGAACGGTATCGAGATCGCACGTAAAGAATGGTATCGCGAAGGCCGCGTGCCTCTGCATACTCTGCGTGCTGACATCGACTACGGCTTTGGCGAAGCATCCACAACTTACGGCATTATTGGCGTAAAAGTATGGGTCTACAAAGGCGATCGTTTGGCAAATGGCGATGCGCCTGTTATTGAATCGACACCGGAAGACGACAAAAAACGTCGTGGCCCACGTCGTGATGATGGCAAGCCAAATAGCCGTCCACGCGCCAAGCGTCCAGAAGGACAAACACCGACGACCGGCGCAGCAGCCCCGGCAGCCAAGCGCGTACGCGCAAAAGCTGACGCTGCAGCACCGGCTGAGAAAGCAGGAGAATAATCATGCTGCAACCAGCACGCAGAAAATATCGCAAGGAACAGAAAGGCCGTAACAAGGGTATCTCGCATACTCGTGGTACAGCAGTTTCCTTCGGTGAGTTTGGCTTGAAGGCAGTTGGTCGTGGTCGTATCACAGCGCGTCAGATTGAAGCAGCGCGTCGTGCAATGACTCGTCACATTAAACGCGGTGGCCGTATCTGGATCCGCATTTTCCCGGACAAGCCAATTTCCCAGAAACCAGCAGAAGTCCGTATGGGTAATGGTAAAGGTAATCCTGAGTACTACGTTGCCGAGATTCAACCAGGCAAAATGTTGTACGAAATGGATGGTGTCGATGAGACGCTGGCACGCGAAGCGTTCCGCTTGGCTGCAGCTAAATTGCCGCTGTTGACTACGTTCGTCGTCCGTCAAGTCGGCCAATAATAGGAGTTGTAAATGAAAGTATCTGAACTCCAAGGTAAGGATCAGGCGGCTTTGACCAAAGAACTGAATGAATTGTTGAAGGCTCAATTCAGCCTGCGCATGCAAATCGCTACGCAACAGCTGACTAACACTTCTCAATTGAAGAAAGTTCGTCGTGACATCGCACGTGTGAAAACCGTCATGAACCAGAAGGATGCCAAATAATGAACGATCAAGTTAAAGTCGCACTGAAGCGCACATTGATTGGCAAGGTTGTTTCCGACAAGATGGACAAAACCGTAACAGTGGTTGTTGAACGTCACGTCAAGCATCCTTTGTATGGCAAGATCATCGTCCGTAGTGCCAAGTACCACGCACACGATGAAGCGAACCAGGCAAAGGCTGGCGACACCGTTGAAATTCAAGAAGGTCGTCCTATCTCCAAGACTAAAGCTTGGACAGTGACACGTGTGGTTCAAGTCGCACAAGTAGTATAAATTTATTGCACAAATCGTTTTTTAGTGTAATAATGATGGGCTGTCATTTGCAAAGTGTGCGAGTGGCAGCCTAAATGTCTTTCATAGCGCCCTCTTGTTGTGAAAGTGGTTAAAAAATCGTCCACCTAATCAGTTGGCTCGTGCATTGTAGGTTATGTAGGGGTTAGCTGGCGGGACCAAGACTGACTACAAATTTGCATTGCGCAAGTTGTGTGGATTAAGTTGGGAAAGAGAACATTATGATTCAAACAGAAAGCCGGCTGGAAGTGGCTGACAATACTGGTGCGCGCGAAGTTCTGTGCATTAAAGTGTTGGGCGGTTCCAAGCGTCGTTATGCGGGTATTGGTGACGTAATTAAAGTCACTGTAAAGTCTGCTGCTCCGCGCGGTCGTGTAAAAAAAGGTGAAATTTACAACGCCGTTGTCGTGAGGACAGCTAAGGGTGTTCGTCGTCAAGATGGCTCGTTGGTCAAATTTGATGGCAATGCTGCAGTATTGTTGAATGCAAAACTTGAGCCTATCGGTACTCGTATTTTCGGCCCAGTAACACGCGAACTGCGTACTGAGCGCTTTATGAAAATCGTGTCCTTGGCTCCAGAAGTGCTGTAAGGGGTCGTGATGAACAAAATTCGTAAAAACGACGAAGTCATCGTCTTGACGGGTAAAGACAAAGGTAAGCGCGGTCAGGTACAAGCATGTATCGATAGCGATTACGTTGTTGTTGCAGGTATTAACGTTGCTAAAAAAGCTGTTAAGCCTAACCCAATGACTGGCGCAGTAGGTGGCATCGTGGATAAAGTGATGCCGATTCATGTGTCGAATGTTGCATTGTTTAATGCAGCGTCTGGCAAAGCAGACCGTGTAGGCTTCAAGGTAGTGGATGGTAAGAAAGTCCGTATCTACAAGTCGACTGGCGAAGTTGTGAAGGCATAACATCATGGCCCGTCTACAAGCAATATATAAAGATAAAATCGTTGGTGATCTGACTGAAAAGTTCGCTTATAAGTCAGTCATGGAAGTTCCACGCATCTTGAAAATCACCCTGAACATGGGTTTGTCTGAAGCAATTGCAGATAAAAAGATTATTGAGCATGCAGTTGGCGACCTCACCAAGATTGCTGGTCAAAAACCAGTAGTTACCAAAGCTCGCAAAGCGATCGCTGGTTTTAAAATCCGTGAAGGCTACCCAATTGGTTGTATGGTAACTTTGCGTGGCGCTCAGATGTATGAATTCCTGGACCGTTTCATTACTGTGGCTTTGCCACGTGTACGTGACTTCCGTGGCGTTTCTGGTCGTGCGTTTGATGGTCGTGGTAACTACAATATCGGTGTCAAGGAACAAATCATTTTCCCTGAAATCGAATACGACAAGATCGACGCGTTGCGTGGTATGAACATCAGTATCACGACAACAGCAAAGACCGACGAAGAAGCGAAAGCGCTCCTCGCCGCATTTAAATTTCCGTTCAGAAACTGAGGTCGCCATGGCAAAACTGGCACTGATTAATCGTGAGCAAAAGCGTGCAGACCTGGTGAAGAAATTCGCTGGTAAGCGTGCCGAATTGAAGGCCATCATTGATGACCAATCAAAGACTGAAGAAGAGCAGTACGCTGCCCGTCTGAAGTTGCAGGCATTGCCACGTAACTCCAATCCGACCCGTCAGCGTAACCGCTGCGCCTTGACAGGTCGCCCACGTGGCACATTCCGTAAATTCGGTTTGGGCCGTATTAAACTCCGTGAAGTCGCCATGCGTGGTGAAATCCCGGGTATGACTAAAGCCAGCTGGTAATAGGAGAATAAGCAATGAGTATGAGCGATCCTATCGCCGATATGCTGACCCGCATCCGTAACGCACAAGTTGTTCAAAAGACTGTCGTCGCGATGCCGTCCTCTAAAGTAAAGATCGCAATTGCGAACGTACTTAAAGACGAAGGTTACATTGAAGATTTCGCAGTTTCTGAAACTGCAGGTAAGTCCGAATTAAAAATCGGCTTGAAATATTACGCAGGACGTCCTGTGATTGAACGCTTGGAACGTGTATCACGTCCAGGTCTCCGTATTTACAAAGGTAAAGACGAGATCCCAAGTGTCATGAACGGTTTGGGAGTGGCGATCGTTTCCACACCACAAGGCGTTATGACTGACCGCAAAGCGCGCGCAACCGGTGTCGGTGGCGAAGTGATTTGCTACGTCGCCTAAGGAGTGAAAGATGTCTCGAGTAGGTAAGATGCCAATCGCTTTGCCGGCAGGTGCTGAAGTCACCATTTCGACAGAGCAGATTACAATTAAAGGCCCACAGGGCGTGTTGTCTCAAGCCTTGAACGGCCTGGTGACAGTTGCGAACGACAATGGCACTTTGAGTTTTTCCCCAGCGAATGATGGTCGTGAAGCCAATGCGATGAGCGGTACCTTGCGTGCCCTGGTCAACAACATGGTTAACGGCGTCACTAAAGGTTTCGAAAAGAAACTGAACCTGGTCGGTGTTGGTTACAAAGCGCAAGCTCAAGGCGACAAATTGAATTTGTCTCTTGGTTTCTCGCACCCTGTTGTTCACGCAATGCCAGCTGGCGTTACATGTGCAACACCAACTCCAACTGAGATCCTGATCAAAGGGATTGATAAGCAAAAAGTTGGTCAGGTCGCCGCTGAAGTTCGTGCATACCGCAGTCCAGAGCCTTATAAAGGCAAAGGCGTTCGCTATGCGGACGAAGTGGTTGTGATTAAAGAAACCAAGAAGAAGTAATAGGGGTTGACGATGGACAAGAAACAATCACGTCTGCGCCGCGCACGTCAAACCCGTGCCAAGATCGCAGAACTCAAAGTGAACCGCCTGGCCGTGCATCGCACAAACCTGCACATCTATGCAAACATCATTGGCCCAGATGCCAAAGTGTTGGCATCGGCTTCTACCGTAGAGGCAGAAGTACGTGCAGAGTTGGCTGGCAAGTCTGGTGCTGGCGGCAACGCTGCTGCAGCGAGCTTGATCGGCAAACGTGTTGCAGAGAAGGCAATCAAAGCAGGGGTTACCGAAGTTGCGTTTGACCGCTCCGGTTTCCGTTACCACGGTCGCGTCAAGGCGCTTGCAGAAGCAGCCCGTGAAGCTGGCTTGAAGTTCTAAGGAAAATTTGTCATGGCAAAAATGCAAGCAAAAACAGCAGCCGACAAGCCGGATGATGGCATGCGCGAAAAAATGATCGCGATCAACCGCGTGACCAAAGTGGTCAAGGGTGGTCGTATCATGGGTTTCGCGGCGCTGACAGTCGTTGGTGACGGCGATGGCCGTATCGGTATGGGCAAAGGGAAATCGAAAGAAGTTCCAGTTGCTGTACAAAAAGCGATGGAAGAAGCACGTCGTAAGATGATCAAAGTGACTTTGAAGAACGGTACTCTGCAACACACCGTTACTGGCAAGCACGGCGCGTCTTCCGTCATGATTTCTCCAGCAAAAGAAGGTACTGGCGTTATCGCTGGTGGTCCAATGCGCGCGATTTTTGAAGTAATGGGTATTGTAAACGTCGTGGCGAAATCCAACGGCTCCACAAATCCATACAACATGGTTCGTGCAACTTTGAATGGTTTGGCCAAGATGAGTACTCCATCTGAAATCGCTGCAAAGCGTGGCAAAACTGTTGAAGAAATTCTCGGTTAAGGAGCACCTCATGTCTAAGACAGTAAAAGTGCAATTGGTTAAAGGTTTGATCGGCACACGCCAGGATCACCGTGCAACTGTACGTGGCCTGGGTCTGCGTCGTGTTAATTCAGTTTCCGAATTGGAAGACACGCCATCCGTACGCGGCATGATCAATAAAGTCTCGTATCTTGTGAAGGTTGTATCGTAAGCCGTCAGGTTTGCGATCGGAGCAAATTATGGAATTGAATACAATCCAGCCAGCTGATGGCGCAAAACACTACAAACGTCGTGTTGGTCGCGGTATCGGTTCAGGCTTAGGTAAAACAGCGGGTCGCGGTCATAAAGGCCAAAAATCCCGTTCAGGCGGCTTTCATAAAGTCGGTTTTGAAGGCGGTCAGATGCCTCTGCAACGTCGTTTGCCAAAACGTGGTTTTAAATCACTGGCAACTCCGTACAAAGCAGAAGTTCGCCTGACAGATCTGGAAAACCTGCCAGTGACAGAGATCGACGTTTTGGCTTTGAAACAAGCCGGCGTAGTTTCTGAGCTCGCACGTGTAGTCCGTGTGATCTTGTCTGGTGCTATCACCAAGAAAGTTTCTTTGAACGGTTTGATCGTCACTAAAGGCGCTAAAGCTGCAATCGAAGCTGCTGGTGGCACAATCGCTTAATTTAAGCAGACAACCGGAGCATTAATTGGCAACATCTCCACAACAAGCTAAAAGTGCTGCAAGCGGGTTCCCCTGGGGGCGACTCTGGTTCTTGCTGGCGGCACTGGTTGTCTACAGGATTGGTGCACATGTTCCTGTACCAGGTATAGACGCCAAAGTGCTGGAAGAAATGTTTAAACAAAACCAGGGTGGTTTGCTGGGTATGTTTAATATGTTCTCTGGCGGTGCGATGCAAAGATTCACTGTGTTCGCGCTGGGTATCATGCCGTATATCTCTGCGTCGATCATCATGCAATTGATGTCGATCGTCTCTCCGCAGCTGGAAGCACTCAAAAAAGAGGGCGAATCCGGTCGCAGAAAGATTACGCAATATACGCGGTATGGCACTGTGGTTCTAGCCTTGATCGAAAGTTACTTTATCGCATTTGGTCTGGAAGGTCAGGCCGGCTTGGTACTTGACCCTGGTTTGGCATTCCGGTTAACAACGGTCTTGTCACTGGTGACAGGCACTATGTTCCTGATGTGGTTAGGTGAGCAAATCACTGAGCGCGGTCTGGGAAATGGTATTTCGATTATCATTTTCGCTGGTATTGCAGCAGGTTTGCCTGGTGGTTTGAGTAATTTGTTTGAACTGGTCCGAACTGGTCAAATGGGTAACTTCGCCGCACTGGTGATCTGTGTTGTAGTGCCCGCAGTAACGTTTGCCGTGGTGTATGTCGAGCGTGGTCAGCGCAAGATCTTGGTGAATTACGCCAAGCGTCAAGTTGGTAACAAGATTTATGGTGGTCAAAGCAGTCATTTGCCACTGAAGCTGAATATGGCTGGTGTGATTCCTCCTATTTTTGCTTCATCCATCATCTTGTTTCCGGCGACGATTACCAGTTGGTTCACCAAAGGTGCAGAGTCTTCAACAAGTGGCTTCGTCACTTTCCTGAAGGATCTGGCAGCGTCGATGGCGCCTGGTGAGCCAATACACGCTTTGTTGTATGCAGCAGCGATCATCTTCTTTTGCTTCTTCTATACCGCATTGGTATTTAACAGTAAAGAAACCGCAGACAACTTGAAGAAGAGTGGTGCTTTTGTTCCCGGGATACGTCCTGGTGATCAGACCGCACGCTATATCGACAAGATATTGATGCGTTTGACGCTGGCAGGTGCGATTTACATTACGCTGGTTTGTCTGTTGCCAGAATTTTTGATTGCGAAGTGGAAAGTACCATTTTATTTCGGCGGAACGTCTCTGCTGATTATCGTGGTGGTGACCATGGACTTTATGGCGCAGGTACAGAACTATGTTATGTCCCAGCAATATGAATCGCTTCTTCGTAAAGCAAATTTCAAGGGCGGGATTCCTTCGAGGTAATCGCCCAGGGGACAGCAGATCGAATGGCAAAAGACGACGTTATACAGATGCAGGGCGAGATTCTTGAGAATCTTCCGAATGCAACATTTCGAGTTAAGTTGGAAAACGGGCATGTTGTACTTGGCCATATTTCCGGGAAGATGCGAATGAACTATATTCGTATTCTTCCAGGTGATAAGGTGACAGTGGAATTGACGCCTTATGATTTGAGCCGGGCGCGAATAGTGTTCCGTACCAAGTAAATTTAAAATGAACTAGAAGGAAAGAGGGCAAAAATGAAAGTTCTCGCATCAGTTAAGCGGATTTGCCGCAACTGCAAGATCATCAAGCGCAAAGGCGTAGTTCGTGTTATATGCACAGAACCACGCCATAAGCAGCGCCAAGGTTAATTAACGTTATTGAACGAGGAATAACGAATGGCACGTATCGCAGGGGTTAATATCCCAAATCATCAGCATACCGTAATCGGCTTAACAGCTATCTATGGTATTGGCCGTCCACGCGCACAGAAAATCTGTGACGCAACAGGTGTTTTGACCAATAAAAAGGTTAAAGATCTGGATGACAACGAACTCGAGAAGCTTCGCGACGAAATCGGTAAATTTATCGTCGAAGGCGACTTGCGTCGTGAACTGTCCATGAACATCAAGCGCTTGATGGACTTGGGTTGCTACCGTGGTCTCCGTCATCGTAAAGGCTTGCCTTGCCGTGGCCAACGTACCCGCACAAATGCGCGTACTCGTAAGGGTCCACGTAAAGCAGCGCAATCTTTGAAGAAATAATCCAGGCTAGCCCGGATCCAAGGAAAACATTATGGCAAAAGCTCAAAATAACGCTGCAGCAGCACGTGCGCGTAAGAAAGTTAAAAAGAACGTTGCAGAAGGTATTGCTCACGTTCACGCTTCTTTCAACAACACCATCATCACGATCACTGATCGTCAAGGCAATGCGTTGTCTTGGGCAACTGCCGGTGGTGCTGGTTTTAAAGGCTCACGTAAATCTACTCCGTTTGCAGCGCAGGTCGCAGCAGAAGCAGCAGGCAAAGTGGCCGTTGAATGCGGTATCAAAAATCTGGAAGTTCGTATCAAAGGCCCAGGCCCAGGTCGCGAATCTTCAGTACGTGCTTTGAACAATCTGGGTATCAAGATCTCCCTGATTCAAGACGTTACTCCAGTCCCACATAACGGCTGCCGCCCTCCAAAGCGTCGTCGTATCTAAGCTGGAACACTAAGCTGCGTAGTTAAGCACCTTAGCCAAGCAGAATTAATCTCTGCTGGCATTCTTGCGGAATCTCCGTTAGAATGCAGACCCGCCATTTCGTTGGCGGGTTTTGTGTTGTGGAAATTTCAGAGTACAAAAAAATTAATCAAAGACGCCGTCTTTGTTGTTAAGACCACCGTCTGGTTGCAGGCAGATCAGACTAGCGTAGTGTAGAAAACATTGCGTCATTTACAAGGAAAATATCGTGGCACGTTATATCGGACCAAAAGCAAAACTTTCCCGTCGCGAAGGCACGGACCTGTTCTTGAAGAGCGCACGTCGCTCCCTGGACTCCAAATGCAAACTGGACGCAAAACCAGGTCAACATGGTCGCACTTCCGGTGCTCGTACCTCTGACTACGGTAACCAATTGCGCGAAAAGCAAAAAGTCAAACGTATGTACGGCGTTTTGGAACGTCAGTTCCGCCGCTACTTCGCTGAAGCTGACCGTCAAAAAGGCAACACAGGCGAAACACTGTTGAAATTGCTGGAATCCCGTCTGGACAACGTTGCTTATCGTATGGGCTTCGGTTCCACACGCGCTGAAGCACGTCAGCTGGTGAGCCATAAAGCATTCACAGTCAACGGTATCGTTGTTAACATCGCTTCTTACCAAGTTAAAGCTGGTGACGTAGTTGCAGTTCGTGAAAAAGCTAAAAAACAAGTTCGTATCGCTGAAGCGCTGTCCCTGGCAGAGCAATCCGGCATGCCTTCATGGGTAGCTGTTGATGCGAAAAAACTGGAAGGTACTTTCAAGTCCATGCCAGATCGTAGCGACATCGCTCACGATGTCAACGAATCCCTGATCGTTGAATTGTATTCTCGTTAATACTTAAGTTTCACCGCCTGCCTGTTTTGTTACAGGCAGGCTTTTTTCTTTAATGCCGTCAGCCTTATCGGTGTAACGAACCGAGGGTATTGAAAAGGACATTCATGCAAAACAATCTGTTAAAGCCACGTATTATCGATGTGGAAATGTTGGGTGCCGGTCACGCTAAAGTCGTGATGGAACCGTTTGAACGTGGCTATGGCCACACACTGGGCAACGCGTTGCGTCGCGTCCTGTTGTCCACTATGGTTGGTTATGCACCGACTGAAGTTGTGATCGCCGGTGTCGTTCATGAATACTCTTCCCTTGATGGCGTGCAAGAAGACGTCGTCGACATTCTGTTGAACTTGAAAGGTGTAGTTTTCAAGTTGCACAACCGTGATGAAGTCACGCTGACATTGAAAAAAGATGGCGAAGGCGCAGTATTGGCTTCCGACATCGATCTGCCGCATGACGTAGAACTGATCAACCCGGATCACGTTATCGCCAATCTGACTGCCGGCGGTAAGCTGGACATGCAGATCAAGGTAGAAAAAGGCCGTGGCTATGTACCTGGTAACGTTCGTCGCTTGTCTGAAGATGCGAACAAAACCATCGGTCGTATGATATTGGATGCGTCTTTCTCACCAGTACGCCGTGTTTCTTACGCTGTGGAATCTGCCCGCGTTGAACAACGTACTGATCTGGATAAACTGGTCATCAATATTGAGACCAATGGCGTTATCTCTCCTGAAGAAGCAATCCGTCAATCTGCCCGCGTGCTGGTTGATCAATTGAATGTCTTTGCCGCTCTGGAAGGTACTGAAGCCGCTGCTGAAGCTCCATCCCGCGTACCTGCAGTTGATCCTGTCCTGTTGCGTCCAGTCGATGATCTGGAACTGACAGTACGTTCAGCCAACTGCCTGAAAGCAGAAAACATTTACTACATTGGTGATCTGATCCAACGTAGCGAAAATGAACTGTTGAAGACCCCAAATCTGGGTCGCAAGTCCTTGAACGAAATCAAGGAAGTTTTGGCTTCCCGTGGTTTGTCTTTGGGCATGAAACTGGAAAACTGGCCACCAGCTGGCCTGGAAAAATAATTTTGTCCAAACGAGTGGGCTGAGACAGCCTGCTCGTTTTTTAACCGTAGTAAAAATAATTACCGGCCCGCGATAAGTTCGCTTATCGATAGAAGAGCTGGCATTTAAATCTGAAAGGAAATACCATGCGTCATCGTCACGGCTTACGTAAGCTGAATCGTACTTCTTCCCACCGTCTGGCAATGCTGCGCAACATGACAGTATCCCTGTTGCGTCACGAAGCCATCAAAACAACTTTGCCAAAAGCCAAAGAACTGCGCCGCGTTATCGAGCCGATTCTGACTTTGGGTAAAACAGACACACTGGCTAACAAGCGTCTGGCTTTCTCCCGTTTGCGCGACCGCGAAATGGTAGTCAAGCTGTTTGCAGAACTGGGCCCACGTTACGCAAATCGTAACGGCGGCTACCTGCGTATCCTGAAAATGGGTTTCCGCGTTGGCGATAATGCTCCGATGGCATACGTTGAATTGCTGGACCGTCCAGAAGGCGTAGATGCAGCTGATGCACCAGTTGCTGAGTAATTAGCAAGCCTGGGCTTCCTGCTCAAGACTAAAAAAAGCCGTTCAGTGTAAACTGAACGGCTTTTTGCATATGCGCACTTATTCCGGGACACATATTTTGTGGTGCCCTGTAATGGCCAGGCATGGCGTTCGACCAAATAGAGAATAACAATGGATAATGACAATCTGATCCTGGTATTGACTAATCTGCCCAGCCGCGACATGGCCAGAAAGCTGGCCAGCCAGATCGTCGCCGAAAAATTGGCTGCCTGCGTGAACATTTCTGCTGATATATTGTCCATCTACAACTGGGACGACGAGCAACAGGCTGATACAGAAGTGCAATTGATGATCAAGACCCGGCAAGCTTGCTATGCCAGGCTGGAAGCACTGATACTCGGCCAGCATCCCTATGATCTACCCGAAATAATAGCCATCCCCCTGGTGGCCGGATTGCCGGCTTACCTGGATTGGGTGAGAAAAGAAACTGAAACGTTATGAATACCTCAACGCCGTTGTTTTCTGTAAGCATGCCAGCCAAGCTCCAGAATGTCAGGATATCGCAGCTATGGTGCCTGTGTGCCTTGCTGGCTGCCTTGCTGTTTGCCTCGTTATTGTCATCCAATGCCAAGGCAGAAGACTTTCTCGACCCCGAAGAGGCATTCAAAGTATCTGCCAGAATGATAGAGCCAGGCATGGCCGAGGTGACTTTTACGATAGCAGACGGTTATTACCTGTACCGTGAACGTTTCAAATTCAGCTCAGATGACGCCAAGATTGGTGATATAACCATGCCAGCGGGCAAGGTCAAGTTTGATGAAACCTTTCAAAAAGAAGTAGAGACTTATCGTAAATCCCTGGTGGTGCGCGTGCCTGTACAGGCTGCGGCAGATTTCACCCTGAACATAGGGCGGCAGGGCTGTGCTGACGGAGGTTTGTGCTATCCACCGCTGGAGACGCCGGTTAAGTTGCAGATAACTGGGGCCAACAGCGCTGGCACACAGACCGCAGCAAATGCCAGCATTGCTACCGCTAATGTTAGTACAGAATCCAATGGCAAAGGCGCAGAAGCTAGCACTGATGAGGAAACCAGCAGCATCAGCGCTGCACTGAAGAGCGGTAGGTTGGTCCTGATCCTGCCTTTGTTCTTACTGCTTGGCCTGGGCTTGTCCTTCACTCCCTGTGTCTTGCCTATGGTGCCAATTTTGTCCTTCATCATCGTCGGTGAAGGTGCTGGCATCAAACGCAGTCGCGGCTTTCTGCTGTCCCTGTGCTACGCCCTTGGCATGGCGCTGGTGTACACGGCCCTCGGTATTGCGGCGGGACTGGTTGGCGAAGGTTTGTCGGCTACTTTGCAAAATCCCTGGGTGCTTGGTGCCTTCGCCTTGCTGATGGTGATATTGTCGCTGTCCATGTTCAATGTGTATCAATTGCAGGTGCCTGCTGCCTTGCAAACCAAGCTCACCATTGCATCAGAAGGTCAGCGCAATGGCAAGCTGGTAGGTGTGTTTTTCATGGGGGCAATCTCTGCCCTGATCGTTGGCCCTTGCGTGGCCGCTCCACTGGCAGGTGCGCTGGTTTATATCAGCCAGACCCGCGATGTCGTCGTTGGTGGCTCGGCCTTGTTTGCCATGGCGATGGGCATGAGCGTGCCTTTGCTGCTGGTGGGTATCTCGGCCGGTAGCCTGTTGCCACGCGCTGGTATGTGGATGGAAAGTATCAAACGTTTCTTTGGTGTCTTGATGCTGGCCATGGCCCTGTGGATGATCAGTCCAGTCATCCCGGCCTGGTCGCAAATGCTGGGATGGGCCATCTTGTTGCTTGCATATGCCGTCTATCAATTAATTTTCCATCGTAGTGGCATGTTCGCCAAAGCTGTGGCAGTAATATTTTCCCTGCTTGGTGCCGTGCAACTCGTTGGTGTTGCGACTGGTGGCCGCGATGTATTTTCTCCCGTTGCCCACTTGTACGGTGGCAGTACGGAGCATGTAAAATTTACCCGTGTGCGCAGCATTGCAGAACTTGATGCTGCCCTGGCGCAATCCAAAGGCAAAACTGTGATGCTGGATTTTTATGCGGACTGGTGCGTGTCTTGCAAAGAGATGGAAAAACTGACTTTCCCAGAAACCAAGGTCAAAGCCAAGCTCGACAATATGCTCTTGCTGCAAGTTGATGTCACTGCCAACAATGCCGATGATAAAGCCCTGTTGAAACGCTTTGGCCTGTTCGGCCCTCCAGGCATTATCTTCTTTGATGCGCAGGGTAAGGAAATTCCCGGTCAGCGCGTCATCGGTTATCAGAATGCGGATAAATTCCTGCAATCCTTGAATCGTGCTGAGGGCAAATAAAGCATATTCTTAGAATGTATAAGCATGCAACAAAACTATCCTTGAGTAAGGGCGACAGAGGGGCTATATTCAAACTCTTGTTTCTTTTTGGAGAAAAATATGACTTTGCGTTTAGGCGATATCGCCCCTGATTTCGAGCAGGATTCTTCTATCGGCCCTTTGAAATTTCATGAATGGGCAGGTAATTCCTGGGTAGTTTTGTTTTCCCATCCGGCTGACTTCACACCCGTCTGCACAACAGAACTCGGCTTGACAGCAAAACTCAAGCCAGAATTTGACAAGCGCAATGTAAAAGCGATTGCCTTGTCAGTCGATGGTGCAGAATCTCATCTGCAATGGATCAAGGATATTGAAGCTACGCAAAATACAGTCGTTGGTTTCCCTATCGTTGCAGATGCTGACAAGAAAGTTGCAGCACTGTATGACATGATTCACCCTAACCAGTCCGAGACTGTGACTGTGCGTTCCTTGTTCGTCATCGACCCGAATAAAAAAGTCCGTCTCATCATCACTTATCCTCTGACCACAGGACGCAATTTTGATGAAGTCTTGCGAGTCATTGATGCCCTGCAATTGACAGATGGCTATACCGTCGCTACCCCGGGTAACTGGCGTGATGGTGATGACGTGATCATTCCGTTGTCTATCAAGGATGAAGACGTGATCAAACAAAAATATCCTAAAGGCTATACCGCTGCCCGCCCTTATCTGCGCGTGACACCACAGCCAAACAAACCATGACTTGCGCAAAACCGCCCCAACTGCGTTGCAGCTCCTAGCCGTACTAAAGTACTGTCTTCGTCGCTGACGGTATAGTCGGGATTTCAGGCAACATGTTGCCTGCCGATGCAACGAACCTCCCTTGCAAGGGAGGTTTCCTGAAAGCGATAGCCTTGCTGGGACAATTTTGCGCAACTCATGTAGTGCATCAGTAAAAAAACAAAAGCCACGAGTCACTCGTGGCTTTTGTTTTTGAAATGCAGAATGAATTCAGCTTATCTCGACGGCACTATCATTTCAGCGTAATCATACAAGGCACCCAAAATCTCTTCTGCCGCTTCATCTGCTGTTTCTGACAAAGTATCGATCTCATTGAAATACATGTCCACCGTCCTGGCATTGCCTACACCATCAAGCAAACGTGCGGCGCGGTGTTCTTCCCAAGTTTCCTTTTCTTCCATGCTCAGGCTGTCAAAGAAATTACGGGCGCGGTAACGGAATAGCAATTCGGCCAGGCGGACATCCTGGAAGTCGACGCTGGCGGCAGCCAGTTGCGCTGGCTTCTTGCGGCGTAACTCATTGAGTAGACGGCGGTCACCAGCACCCACAAAGCCGCCATACAAGTCTTCATCGACGTCGCTGGCCGCAGCCTCAGGGCGGGCATACACTTCTTCCCAGATTGCCTTGGCAGAGGCGGGCAGTGAGGCCGCTTTGATGATGTGCTCTTGCACCAGATGCATATCTATCTTCCAGCGCTCAGCCATGGGGGCAGACAAGGTTTTTAAATTGCCAATGACGATGGGTGATTTGTTGATGTGTATGCTCTTCACTGGCAGGCGTTGCACGCCTTCTGGCAAGGCATCGCTCTTGCTGAACATGCGTAGCTGAATCGTTTCTGCGTCCAGGCCCGCCAGCTCTGTAGGATCATGGGACAGGTCCCAGGCGATGACTTCATTCTTGTTCTTGGGGTGCATGGCCAGCGGCCACATGACGGCCAAGCACCCACGCTCTACCGGGAACATGCCCGACACATGCAAGAACGCTTTGTTCAGCACGGGCATATCAATTTCTGATGCAACCTTGTCTTTTTTGTGCAGGGCAAAGCAAAAATCGAATAACTTGGGCTGACGCTCACGTATCAGACGTGCCAAAGCTATCGTCGCGCGCACATCTGACAAGGCATCATGTGCTGCTTCATGCGCAATGCCATTGGCCTTGGTCAGGTGTTCCAGGCGAAAGCTGGGCTTGCCTTCATCATTCTTTGGCCAGTTGATACCCTCCGGGCGCAACGCATAACAGGTACGCACCATGTCCATGATGTCCCAGCGACCACAATTGTTTTGCCACTCGCGCGCATATGGGTCGATCAGGTTGCGCCAGAACATGAAGCGGGTAATTTCATCATCGAAACGTATGGTGTTATAGCCGACACCGATAGTGCCAGTCTTGGCCAGTTCCTGTTCTATCTTTGATGCAAATTCATGCTCAGGTATGCCACGCTCCAGGCAGGTTTGTGGTGTGATATGGGTGATCAGGCAAGACTGCGGGTCAGGCAAGAAATCATTGGCGGGTTGGCAGTACAGCATGACCGGTTTGCCGATTTCATTGAGTTCAGCATCCGTGCGTATGGCTGCAAATTGCGCAGGCCTGTCGCGACGGGCGACAGCGCCAAAGGTTTCATAGTCATGCCAGAGAAAGGTATGTTCTTGCATTGGTATTTAAATTAATTTGTTGATTTGGTCTTCACAGATCGTATTACGCAGACCGCATTTTATCCAGTATGTCATTCAATGCGACGGCTGGCCTGATCTTGTAGGTAGCGCTGGCTGCGGAAATAAATCAGCAAGAGCACCACGATGACACCCATGCCTCCCATGATGTACCAGAAACCAGAAGCATGCTTGAGCAAGGGCATGACTTCAAAGTTCATGCCGAAGATCCCTGTGAGTAAGGTCAAGGGCATGAACAGGGCGGTGATCACAGTCAGGGTGCGCATGATTTCGCTGGTTCTGTGTGCCATCGCTGCAAAGTGGATTTGCACTGCCGATTCCAGTGATGCTTCGAGGCGGCGAGCATGATTGAGCACGCGACTGATATGTTCCATCACATCATTGGTGCGCACCAGCAGCAAATCCTTGGCACGGCTATTGCCATCGTGGGTATCGACGATATGGTCGCGCAATTCCTGCATGGCATCGCGCTGTTCTTCACACAGGTTATCAAGCTTGCGTAGTTCCACCCGAGAGTCGAGCAAGGCCAGCCAGTTATTGAAAGGGCGGCGCGGGTCCAGCAAGGCATGTTGCCACCGATCGAGTTGCTGGGTCAGTGGATGGCGCAATTCCAGGTATTGATCGACCATGGCGTTCAAGAGCCGCAACATCAATTCTTCCGGTGACGCTGGCAAGCGGCTGCCGTGGGTATTATTCTCTGCTCTCGATCGATAATCCAGCAGGCGTTGGCGCGCCAGTTCGACCGTGCGGCTTTGTGCAGGGCGTACTGTGATGAGAACATTTTTCATCAGCAAAAAAGACACTGGCGAGGTCGCCAGTTTATTCAGAGCTGCAGGTATCTTGCGATTCACGCCACTCTTGTTGTCGCCATTTGCTTCTGTCAGTGTCAGCTTGCGAAACACCACCATTTCATAGTCTTCAGTAGCATCGAAATAGGATGGGTGCGAGAGATTGCTGATGTCCTTCAAATGCAAGTCATAAATTTGCGTTCCCGTCATGGCCTCGACACTGCTACGCCATGCTTCCGGGTCTGCTGCGACTTCATCATGGCTGGCATCGAGCCACAGAAAACCTACAGCATTGATCAGGGTTTCAGGTTTGTCAGGATTTTTCAGGGTCTGCGTATCGTTAATGTGGAAGATGTCCATGCGTCTTTTGTCGGGAGAAAATAAGCCAGAGTCCAACCAGCGAAATCAGGCCAGTGGCAGTCAGCAATGCCTGAATTGGCGTGGACAAGGCAAAGGAGTAAAACCAGTTGGCAGTAAATAAATTCATCACCAGGATGCACAGTATACGCACGGTCTCAGGCAACAGGTAAATACGACCTCTTTCCATCAGGCCGCCTATGCACCAAAGACCCATAACCAGCCAGCTCACATAGATGGTGGCATTCAAGGCGCTGATGGATTTATACACCAACAAAAAATGCGTCGCCGCTTGCAGCAGCAGGATAAACTGCACGATGCAATACCATGTTGTAGCCTTGCTCATGGCGGGATCATAAATGGGGCGTTGCAAATTGAATGTGGTAGGCGCAGATTGCGCCAGCAAGTCGGCAGGACGCCAGCCAGGTGGGCGCAACCAGATCTGCAATTTATCCAGCCAGTTTTTCGTGTGCCAGGCATCGCGCCAGACTTGCTCGTACACTTCCAGGTTGGCCCACAAGGGGTTCCAGCTGCGCAGAGGCTTGCGCGTGCCGTAGACGATAGCTACATGATCTCGCTCTTCGATGAAAGTGCCAAACAGTCTGTCCCAGATCACTAGTATTCCGCCAAAATTCTTGTCCAGATACATGTCATTGACAGCATGGTGAACCCGATGATTGGAGGGGGACACAAATATGCGGTCAAACCAGCCTAGCTTGCCTATCTGTTCGGTGTGTACCCAGAACTGGTAGAGTAAATCGATGAGGGCAACCGCAATAAACACATCCAGTGGAAAGCCTATCAGCGCCATGGGCAGATAAAAAATCCAGCCAAACAAGGGGCCTGTGCTGGTTTGCCGCAAGGCTGTGCTCAGATTGTATTGTTCGCTCTGATGGTGTACGACATGGGCAGCCCATAACAGATTGGTTTGATGCCCCATCCTGTGCAGCCAGTAATACAAAAAATCGTAGAGTAGCAGGGCCGCTACCCATACCCAGATACTGTCTGATGGCAGGTTGAACAGCGAAAGATACTTGAGCACCAGGGCATACATGCCTATCGAAAACAGCTTGGAAAATGCTCCTATGATCTGGCTCATGACACCCAGGGATAGGCTGTTGAGTGAATCATTGATCCGATACAAATGGCGCTGGCGCTTGCGTGCCACGATAAATTCTAGGGCGATCAGAATGAAAAAAACCGGGCTGGCAAAGGTAATGATTTTTTCATGCATGATCCTGGCCCTATTCAGAGGGGAATGATGTGACCGAAGCAGCAATCAGCCACAGCGCCAGATAATAGCTGCTGAGGATGAGTAATGGGGAATGGGCAATAGGTGCGTAGAAACGATTGTAAGCGAGCAGGGTATCTGACAGCATGAAGCACAGGCCGCCGATCAAAGCCAGGCGGCCAGACATGCTGTGCAATTGCAAACCACGGCTGATGGCTTGTGCTGTCATGCAAAGCAGCAGACAGACGTAGGCAACGACTGGTATCTGCAAGGCGCTGGGCAAGCCCGGCCACAATATCGCCAGGTTGATGATGCCCAGCGCAGCGATGCCGACAAAGGCCAGCGGTTTGCCAGCGAAGCGGCTATCTGTGAGCAGGGCGCGCAAGAAGCAAATGTGGGCCAGCAAAAAACTCAACAGGCCGCATAGGAATCCCTGGCGAAATACGCTAGACGGTAACATCAGGAAGACGTCGCCAATCAGCGAGCAGATGATGCCTGCCAGTATGGCTTGCTGATAGGTTCGACTGATGACAGGCTTGCTGTGCCAGGCAAAAAAGAAAATAGTGAGGGTCGTCAGTGGTTTGAAAATGTAGTGGAGATATTGCGCACTGCTTATCTCTTTTCCCAGTTCTGCTCCGGCGATTGCCAGCGCAGCAAAAATGAAGATGAAGACAGAGCGCAACATCGCAGACATGGTGATCAACCAGTATGCTTCAGCAGGCGCGCAATGTCGCGGGCGAAGTACGTAAGGACGCCATCGGCACCAGCACGCTTGAACGCGAGCATGGATTCCATCATGGTCTTGTTGTGATCGAGCCAGCCATTTTGCGCAGCGGCCTTGATCATCGCATATTCACCACTGACCTGATAAGCAAAGGTCGGCACCTTGAATTCATCCTTGACTCTGCGCACGATATCCAGATAAGGCATGCCGGGTTTTACCATCACCATGTCAGCACCTTCTGCCAGGTCCAGAGCGACTTCGCGCAAGGCTTCATCGCTATTGGCCGGGTCCATCTGGTAACTGGCTTTATCACTCTTGCCCAGGTTGGCAGCAGAACATACGGCTTCGCGGAAAGGGCCGTAAAAAGCCGATGCATATTTCGCAGAGTAAGCCATTATGCGGGTATGGATGAAGTCATTGACTTCCAGCGCGTGGCGGATCGCACCTATGCGGCCATCCATCATATCGCTGGGGGCAACGATGTCGACACCAGCTTCGGCTTGCACCAATGCCTGGCGTACCAGCATGGCTGTAGTTTCGTCATTCAGGACATAGCCGTCAGCATTGATCAAACCATCCTGGCCGTGGCTGGTATAGGGGTCCAGCGCGACATCAGTCAATACACCCAGTTCAGGGAAGCGGCTTTTCAGCTCGCGTACTGCGCGAGGGATCAAACCTTTGGGATTGGTGGCTTCTACGCCATCTGGCGTTTTCAATTGCGGGTTGATGGCAGGGAACAGCGCCAGCACCGGAATACCAAGGGCCACGCAATCTTCCGCCACGCCCATCAGCAAATCTATCGTTACTCTTTCCACGCCAGGCATGGATGAAATTTTTTCACTTTGGTTGACACCGTCGATGACAAAAACGGGGTAAATCAAATCAGATGCAGTGACCATGTTTTCACGCATCAATGCGCGCGAAAACGCATCCTTACGCATGCGGCGCATACGTATTGCGGGGAAATGTGCTGAGGGATGAGATTGTTTTATGGATGACATAGTCAGATGAAAATCAATGAAAAGAATTTTATGCAGGTTAATGAAACTTTTTTGAAGTTGCAACATCTTAATGCATAGGTTGGATCAACTCCACGCCTACCGCTTCTCCTCCCTGAGCGGGCACCGTGCGTCCCTATTCGTAACGGTGTTATTACCCCGGCAAATAACTAATTTTGCCGGGGTTTTTTTATTCTGCGTCGGCAGGCTTGTCCACCGGAGTTTCTGCAGGCGAATCTGTTGCATTTGCGCTGGCATCTGCATCGTTTTCATCAATAGTGTTGACGACAGGATCACGGTCCAGTCCAACCAGGCGCTGTACCGCTGCATCAGCTTCTTCTATACCTATGCGTTTCAGTGCAGAAAACAATTGCAGGCTGAAAGGGAAGAGCGGGCCTTCATCATCAACGTAACTGTCCAGCACAGCCTTTGCTTTGCGCAAAGCGTCAGTACATTCGCTGCGATTGAGTTTGTCGGCCTTGGTCAAAATGCAATGGATAGGGCGCCCAGTTGGTGCAAACCATTCCAGCATCTGTATATCAAGGTCAGTAAACGGACGACGGGCATCCATGATCAGGACCAGCGCAGCTAATTGCGTACGTCTTTGTACATAGGCACCGAGTAACTGGTTCCAGTGTTGTTTGGCGGCCCCAGGTACTTCTGCATAGCCATAACCTGGCAAATCTACTAACAGGGCGCGAATTTCATCGACCCTGGTTTCATCTTTGCGATGCTGGCCTACATGGGCACCACCAATGGAAAAATAATTAATATGTTGGGTGCGTCCCGGTGTTTTGGAGGCAAAACAGAGTTTTTTCTGATTGCACAGGGTGTTGATTGCGGTCGATTTGCCAGCGTTGGAGCGGCCAGCGAAAGCAATTTCGGGCACGTGGGTGCGCGGGAGATCGCGCAGATGGTTCACTGTAGTGAAGAAGCGGGCTTGCCAGAGGATAGACATAGAGGAAAGGAATAATGGAAAAATGCAACATAAGGCAGTAAAATCGCCCGAAAGCTATTGTACAATAAGGGGTTAGGTCTTGGGCAGCGATTAAAACCATGTCCACATTCCAGTTTTGAACGTATTTTGTTGCCAAAAAGTGCTGTTTACGTATCAAAATAGCTGCAATGCGTCGCCAATAGGGCAGATTTCCATTATTTAGTCTCAGGGTGTTTGAATGAACCGTGCGTTTTTATCGTTGTCCAAGTCCATCAGCGTCGCAGTCCTGGCGGTGTCTTCTTTTGCCTCCTCGGTCTACGCTAATGAAGTAGCCAAGCCAGCCAAAGCTGATCCTGTCAAAGGCGAAGCCCTGTATACCAATGGCGATGCAGCACGCGGCATTGCTGCTTGTGCATCCTGCCACGGTGCAGCTGGTAATTCGACCATCGCTGCCAACCCCAAGTTGTCGGCACAGCACGAAGCTTACCTGGTAAAACAGTTGACAGACTTCACTGGCGATACACGCAAAAATGCCGTAATGACCGCGTTTGCCAAGGCCATGACTGCGGAAGACATGAAAAACGTTGCAGCCTACCTGTCGGTACAAAAATCCAAACCAGGTACTGCAAAAAATAAAGACATCGTTGAACTGGGTAAACAAATCTATCGCGGTGGTATCGCTGAGAAAAACGTTCCAGCCTGTGCTGGCTGTCATAGCCCGAATGGTGCTGGTATCCCTGCACAATTCCCTCGTATTGCTGGTCAACACCAGGATTACACGATTGCCCAGTTGACTGGCTTCCAGAACGGTTCCCGCAAGGATGGCGCAAAAATCACTGGTGCCCGTCTGAACAGTGCACAGATGATGACTATCGCCAAGAAAATGTCTGAAGATGAAATTAAAGCGGTAGCGGACTACGTTGCAGGCTTGAAATAATAAACAAAGATAGAGTAATTGAGGAGGGGGTGGCAATAGCCATCCCCTTTTTTCATGATGAAAGCGGCTGCCAGACAGGTGTGCAAAGTGCTTGCGCGTGTTTCAGCCATTTTTTGATGAAACGTGTACTATTCGTTGCGCCTGGATATTGATATAAAACACCTACTGGCATGGATGTTTCCTCTAACATCTGCCACATTCATTTTGCGCAAGCCTCATAAGTAGTATCACAAGCAATAAGCAGAGAGTATGGACAATAAGACAGACGGCGATCAGCCTGCAGATACTGGCGGAATACAGTTGCAAACCCGGCGTGCCTGGCTTGCAGACGGGGTGGAGTTGCTGTCTTCCATGCGCTTTGCCATCAGCTTGCTGACACTGATCGCGATTGCCTCAATCATAGGCACAGTGCTCAAGCAAAATGAACCGATGCCGAACTATGTGAATCAGTTCGGCCCTTTCTGGTTTGAGGTTTTCAATAAGCTGGGCTTGTATGCGGTGTATTCTGCATGGTGGTTCCTGCTGATCATGACTTTCCTGGTGATTTCGACTTCGCTCTGCGTGATACGCAATGCACCGAAGATGATGAAAGATATGCGCAGCTGGCGCGATACTGTGCGTGAGCAATCACTGCGTAATTTCCATCACCGCTCTGAATGGCATAGCAGCAATGCCAGGGCCAAAGTGACAGAGCAAATCCTGGCTCATCTGGCCAGGATAGGTTATCGCTTCAAGCTCGTCGAAAAAGAGGGAGCGACCCTGATTGCCGCCAAGCAAGGCGCTGCAAACAAATGGGGATATATTTTCGCCCATAGTGCGATCGTCATCATTTGCGTGGGTGGCTTGCTTGATTCGGATCTTTCGATACGTTTTCAGCAATGGTTCATGGGTAAAGTGCCATTTGAGGGAAGCGGCATTATTTCCAAGATACCTGAACAACATCGTCTGTCGCTGGCTAACCCCACCTTCCGTGGCAATACCATGATCCCTGAAGGGGCCAGCAGTAGTACCGCAATCTTGCCACAGGCAAGCGGAGTACTGGTGCAGGATTTGCCATTCACCATCAAACTGAAAAAATTCACGATAGATTTTTACTCGACTGGCATGCCCAAGCTGTTTGCCAGTGATGTGGAAGTGACTGACCATGAAACCGGCAAGTCATTTTCCTCTGTCATCAAGGTCAACGAACCTTTGATCTACAAGGGTATTGCTGTTTATCAATCGAGTTTTGAGGATGGTGGAAGCCGTTTGCAAGTCAAGGCCTATCCCATGTTGGGGCCGGATGTCAGCACTTTGGCCATGAGCGGAGAAATGGGCGGCAGCACCGCTCTGAAGCCAGGCACAGGGAATGACTACACGATAGAGTGGTCAGGCTTCCGGCCTTTCAATGTCGAGAATATGGCGCGTAATGGTGCGGATGTCAGGGCGGTTAATCCGAATCAAAGCTTGAATGAAAAATTCACCGCTGACTTGAACAAGCACCTGGGTTCTGCTGCCAAAAATGCGAATAATAAAGATTTGAAAAATGTTGGCCCTAGCTTGCAGTATAAATTGCGCGATAAAACCGGCCAGGCCAGGGAATTTCATAACTATATGCAGCCTGTGCTGATCGATGGTGCTTATATGATACTGGCGGGTACCCGCGATACCCCGGCCGAGGCTTTCCGTTATTTGCGCATACCGGCTGATGATGAAGACAGCGTCAAGGAATGGATGCGTTTGCGCGCTGCCGTGCAAAATCCTGAATTACGGGAACTGGCCGCGCAACGCTATGCCAAACGTGCACTACCGGCGAACATGCCGAACGCAGAGCAAGTGCAGGCGCAATTGACAGAGTCAGCCAGGAAAAGCCTGAACATTTTTGCCGGTGATGAACAGCAGTCCGGGTTTGTGGCAATTTCCAAGTTTCTTGAGCAAATCCCTGAGGCAGAGCAAGGCAAGGCGGCCGATGTCTTCATGAAGATTTTGAATGGCAGTATGTGGGATTTGTGGTTGGTCGCCAGGGAAAAAGAAGGCTTGCCAGCACTGGAGCTGGATGAGAAACATGCACGCTTCTTGCAACTGGCAACCGGAGCGATTTCTGATGCGTTTTTCTATGGCGCACCGGTTTTCCTGCAACTCACGGGTTTTGAGGAGGTCAAGGCGTCCGTTCTGCAAGTGACGCGTTCGCCAGGCAAGAATGTCGTATATCTGGGCTGTTTACTGTTGGTATTGGGTGTATTTGCGATGTTTTACATACGTGAACGCCGCCTCTGGGTATGGATCAGGGACGATGTTGCAGGCACACATGCCTTGATGGCGCTCAGTTCTCAGCGCAAGACCCTGGATTTTGAAAAAGAATTTGAACAGTTGAAGATACATTTACAGCAATTGAGTACGCAGCCTTAACACTGCAAGTAGCCACTAACTGCAGCGTAATCGACTACACTAGGAAGCATACGGCCTGATGGCCATGCATCTGGGGATATATGATGGAAATCACACAGAACTACTCACCCTACCAGGGTTTTTTCAAACGCCTCTCTATCGCTGACTGGTTGTATGCCGTGGTCTTGTGCCTGGCGTCCCTGTTTGCCTTAAGCCGTTTTGGTGCTTATATGGATGTCTACGAAAAAGGCATCCTCTTGCTGGCAGCTCCGACTTTTGCCTGGTTGGGCTGGCATTGGAAATCAGTGCGCACCCTGATGGTGATCCTGGCGGTATTGAGCCTGCTTGCCATACAGATGTACGGTGGGTCACTGGATATGGCAAACAAGAAATTCTTCTTGAAATACCTCTTGTCCAGCCAGTCGGCGATTCTGTGGATGAGTACCCTGTTTTTCCTGTCCACCCTGTTTTACTGGGGGGGACTGATTGCCCGTTCTGATTTTGGTGCTTCCCTTGGTTCAGTCTTGTGCTGGTCTGCGGTCGTCATGGGTTTCACTGGCATGCTGGTGCGCTGGTATGAGTCTTACCTGATCGGTGCTGATGTTGGCCATATCCCGGTATCGAATCTGTATGAAGTGTTCATACTATTCTCCATGATTACGGCCTTGTTCTATTTGTATTACGAGCAACAATACCGTACCCGCCAACTGGGGCCCTTTGTCATGCTGATCATTTCAGCAGCAGTTGGTTTCCTGCTGTGGTACACCGTCAGCCGTGATGCTGCAGAAATTCAGCCTCTGGTGCCTGCCCTGCAAAGCTGGTGGATGAAGATACATGTACCGGCCAATTTCATTGGTTATGGCACTTTTGCACTGGCGGCCATGGTGTCTGTTGCCTATTTGCTTAAATCTAAAGGCTACCTCGTTGACCGTTTGCCTGCACTCGAAGTGCTGGACGATGTCATGTACAAGGCGATTGCCGTTGGCTTTGCCTTCTTCACCATCGCCACCATTCTCGGTGCGCTGTGGGCGGCTGAAGCCTGGGGAGGCTACTGGTCCTGGGACCCGAAAGAAACCTGGGCGCTGATCGTCTGGCTCAACTATGCAGCATGGTTGCACATGCGCCTCATGAAGGGTTTGCGCGGCCAGGTAGCTGCATGGTGGGCGCTGGTTGGTTTGTTGGTGACCACTTTTGCTTTCCTGGGCGTGAACATGTTCCTCTCTGGCCTGCATTCGTATGGCACGCTATAAATACTGAGGTAATTTGTAAGAATCAGCAGGAAACTGCGACTCATGAGAAACTAGGGCGCAACAACGATGTCAAATGGCTGTTGTGCCAGTCTCAACCACGGAGTCCACCATGCTGATAAAACGTAGTCCCAATGGCATAGACCTGCCTTACTCTTCTGAAATCACACCGCGCGCCGTGTTTGAGGCGCGCCGCGACTTCATCCGCAAGATGGCCGTGGGCTCAATCGCTGGAACCGCCCTGTTTGAAATGGCCAATCGCGCTGCTTTTGCCCAAAATGCTGGCGCACAAAAGCTGGCTGCGAATCTGAATTCTGCCTATGCTCTGGTGGAAAAGAAGACCGCCTATAAAGATGCCACCACTTACAATAATTTCTATGAATTCGGTACGGATAAGGCTGATCCGGCGATTACTGCGCACACACTGAAAACGCGGCCATGGAGCGTCAGCATAGAAGGCGAAGTTAAAAAGCCGATGACGCTGGATCTGGACAGCCTGCTGAAACTGGCATCGCTGGAAGAGCGTATTTACCGCCTGCGTTGTGTTGAGGGCTGGTCGATGGTGATCCCTTGGGTAGGTTATTCCCTCTCCAATATCATCAAAAAAGTCGAACCTACAGGCAACGCCAAGTATATTGAATTCGTCACGCTTGAAGACAAAAAGCAAATGCCGGGTTTGCGCAGCCCAGTGCTGGAATGGCCGTATGTAGAGGGTTTGCGTATGGATGAAGCAAATCATCCATTGGCCTTGCTGACCTTTGGCATGTATGGCGAAGTCTTGCCCAACCAGAATGGTGCGCCAGTGCGCATGGTCTTGCCATGGAAATATGGTTTCAAATCTGCCAAATCCATCGTCAAGATTCGCTTCGTCAAAGACCAGCCACGCACGGCCTGGAATATCGCGGCACCCAGCGAATACGGTTTTTATTCGAATGTGAATCCGGATGTCGATCACCCACGCTGGTCACAGGCGAATGAACGCCGCATCGGTGAAGATGGCTTGTTTACCCGCAAGCGCAAGACTCTGATGTTCAATGGCTATAGCGAAGTGGCGTCGCTGTATTCTGGCATGGATTTGAAAAAGCTTTTCTAGGATTAACGCCTCATGTTGCTCACCAATAAGCAGGTTTCCTGGTTCAAGATAGTCTTGTTTATCCTGGCGCTCTTGCCATTTATCCGGCTGGTCAGCTTTGTATTTCTGGATAAACTGGGCGCGAATCCGGTTGAATTTATTACTCGCAATACAGGTGACTGGACGCTGTATTTCCTGTGCTTTACACTGGCGGTGACGCCATTGCGCAAGTTGCTGCATATGCCCTGGCTAATCCGCTGCCGTCGCATGCTGGGCTTGTACGCCTTCTTTTATGCTTTCCTGCATTTCTTGACCTTTCTCTGGTTTGATCATTTCTTTGATGTAGCAGAAATGTGGAAAGATGTGATCAAGCGGCCCTTCATTACGGTCGGCTTTATTGCCTTTGTCTTGCTGATCCCGCTGGCTGCGACCAGCACCAATGCCATGATCAAACGGCTGGGCGGCAAGCGCTGGCAGTGGTTGCACAGATTGATTTACCTGATCGCACCACTGGGGGGGCTGCACTACTTCTGGATGAAGGCAGGCAAAAATGATTTTTCCCAGCCTGTGCTATTTGGCCTCATCGTTGCCGGCTTGCTCATGATACGTCTGTGGTGGCGCTGGTTTGGTCGTGACCCTGTGGTTGTCACCGGAGCTTGAATCTCGCCCGCAACTTGTCGGCTTCTCATGTTGCGGGTGCACATTGATCTTGTTTTACAGCGCATATTTCTTCGAGGCATAATCGCGCATTTGAAGAATGCAGGCACAGAACTGCTCACGTGCATAAAACATGGCAGATTTTTTACTGGAAAAAAAAGCAGTAGCAACCCGTACTCAGCGAGTTGCCATCAGTATCCTGGGTGTCTTTGGCTGGCGTGTACGCTATCGCCCTTTACCTGGGCCGCGTGGCGTCATCATTGTTGCTCCCCACACCTCCAATTGGGATTTCATGGTTGGCATATTGGCCAAGCTGGCGATAGGCATGCCTTTTCATTTTATCGCCAAATCTTCGCTATTTGAAGGAATCACCGGGGCGACCCTGGGCCAGCTGGTGCGATATCTGGGCGGCGAACCGGTAGAGCGTGGCGTATCCACTGGGGCAATTGCCCGCCTGGCAGAAAAAATCAATCGTGCAGACTGGTATTGGATGGCAATCGCGCCTGAAGGTACGCGCAGCCTGAAACCGTATTGGCGTAGCGGTTTCTACCATATTGCAACCAGCGCAAACGTACCACTGGGTTGTGCTTATTTTGACTTCACCAAAAGAGAAGTATCACTGGTCGATTATCTCGACATGACAGGAGAGCGTGAGCGGGATATGACCAGCATCGCAGCGATCTATCAAGGTGTGCAAGGCTGTCGTCCGGCTTTGGCCAGTCCTGTTACCTTGCGCCCTGAGGATAGTCATTCTCAGGGCTGATTTGGTGTGCTGGTGGCAGTTGCCGGAGCAGGCTTGGCTGGCATGACCAGTGGGCCTTTTTGGCCGCAAGCCGTCAATAAAGACATGATGAAAAATAGGCTAATCAGTTTGCGCATCTTGTATTCCCCGAACACCGTATAGAATGGCGTTTTTACATATAAAGACGCTGGAGTTTAGCATGACTGAATCCGAATTCCTGGTACTGGCAGATACTTGCTTGCGACAGGTGGAAGAATTATTTGAGCAAGCCTTTGAAAAAGATGAATACGATGTGGAATGCAGCCGCAGCGGTAATGTATTGACTGTGGAATTTGTTGATACCAACTCCAAAATTATCGTCAATAGCCAGGCACCAATGCAGGAAATGTGGGTGGCCGCACGCAGCGGTGGCTTCCATTACAAATATGATGGCTGTCAGTGGCTCAATACCCGCGACGGCTCGGAATTATTTGCAACCTTGTCCCGCGTTGCGCAAGAGCAAGGTCGCTGATCACAAGTTTGCTACTATTCTTCAATCAATTCCACAGGGGGCGCCAGCGTACTGACGCCTGATCCGGGGGGATTTTCTGCATAGTAATAGTCGCCATCTACCGCGATAATACCTTTCGGGATTGGTCTTTCTTCTATTGGGAAATCTTTCAGGATTTTTTGCATATAGGCTATCCAGATAGGCAAGGCCAGGCCACCACCTGTTTCTTTATTGCCCAGATTTTTTGGTTGATCAAATCCCATCCATGCAATGCCAACGACTTTCGATTGATAGCCAGCAAACCAGGCATCAATAGAGTCATTCGTAGTCCCTGTTTTTCCCGCAATGTCAGGACGTTTCAACACCAGTGCCTTGGTGGCAGTCCCCATTTTGACGACGTCACGCATCATACTATCCATAAGGAAGGCATTGCGTTCATCAATGACGCGATTGGCTTCGTCGCCAGCCATATCCGGCTTGGTTTGTACCAGTACCTGGCCATTGCTGTCGGTAATCTTGGAAATCAGATAAGGATTGACCTTGTAACCACCATTGGCAAACACGGAATAGGCAGCCGCCATTTGCAGGGGAGTGACTGCTCCTGCGCCCAGAGCCAGCGTCAGGTAAGGTGGGTTTTTCTCAGGCACAAAGCCGAAACGGCTGGTGTACTCCTGACCATACTTTGCCCCTATCTTGTGCAGGATGCGTATGGAAATCATATTTTTCGACCTGGTCAAGCCGCGGCGCATCGTCATCGGGCCTTCGTACTTGCCGTCATAATTCTTGGGTTCCCAGGCCTGGCCTCCAGTCTGACCGGCATCGAAGCTGAGAGGCTCATCATTGATAATGGTTGATGGCGACAGGCCTTTTTCCAGTGAAGCAGAATAAATGAAGGGTTTGAAACTGGAGCCAGGCTGGCGCCAAGCCTGGGTGACGTGATTGAACTTGTTCAAGTTGTAATCAAAGCCACCGACCAAGGCGCGGATGGCACCATCTGTGGTGTTAGCAGCAACAAAGGCAGATTGTACTTCAGGCATTTGCGTGATGCTCCAGTTCTTACCTTCCAGTACCACGCGTATGACGGCCCCGCGCTGTATGCGCTTGTTGGCGGGAGTCTTGGTTGATAAGCCACTGGCAGCGAATGTAAGACCGCTGTCTTCGATACGAATTTCCTCGCCCGACGACAAGACTGCCCGCACCAGTTTTGGCGCTGCTTCCAGCACCATGGCTACTTGCAAATCGTCGCTGTTGGAATGTTCGGCCAGCTCTTTTTCTATGGCATCTTCTGCCGCTTCCTTGCCTTCCGGTATGGCGATAATGGCTTCCGGTCCACGATAACCGTGGCGTTTTTCATAATCCATGACGCCGCGGCGCAAGGCCAGATAGGCGGTGTCCTGGTCCGCCTTGGTAATGGTGGTGTACACATTCAAACCACGGGTATAAGTTTCTTCCTTGAATTGCTCGTAGACCAACTGACGGGCCATTTCTGCAACATACTCAGCATGAATACCAAATTCACCGCTATCTGTCTTGGTGACCAATTCTTCATTCTTGGCTTGCTCATATTGCGCCTCTGTGATGTAGCCGAGATTGCGCATTCTTTGCAAAATGTATTGCTGTCTGACTGTGGCGCGTTTCGGATTTACCACAGGATTATAGGCAGACGGTGCCTTAGGCAAGCCTGCCAGCATGGCCGCCTCGGCAATGGTCAGGTCTTTCAAGTCCTTGCCAAAATAAATTTGCCCGGCCGATGAAAAGCCATAAGCGCGCTGCCCCAGGTAAATTTGGTTCATGTAAATTTCCAGAATCTGATCTTTGCTCAAATTCTGTTCTATCTTCCATGCGAGCAGGATTTCATAAATCTTGCGCTTGAAAGTCTGTTCACTGGACAGAAAGAAATTTCTGGCGACTTGCTGTGTAATGGTGGATGCGCCCTGTTTGGCACCGCCACTAAGATTATGCAAGGCAGCACGGGTGATACCCAGGTAGTCAACACCACCGTGCTCATAGAAGCGATCATCTTCGATCGCCAGTACAGCTTTCTTTACGATTTCCGGAATGTCCTTGAAACGCACGACATTACGCCTCTCTTCGCCAAACTCGCCGATCAGCATGTTATCCGCCGAAAACACCCGTAATGGCATCTTTGGCCTATAGCTCGTGATTGAATCAAGTTCAGGCAGATTAGGGTAGGCCATGGTCAGAGCGAAACCGACAATAAGTACTCCTGCTACAACTAATCCGCATAAAACGCCCGTAGTTCCGAGTACAATGCGGGCCAAAAGCTTTCCTGCAGAGCGTTGTTGTGGCTCAGTTTTATTGTCGGGTTCTTTGTTTTGTTCTGACATAGCGGGTAATTGTAAATAAGGCAGTGCTCATTATAGCCGCCTTCGTCGGGCATGAGACCGCCAGCAGATAGACGGATTTGTAAGCAAATTTCAAAATATTCCTGATCTACGTGGATATTTGGCAACGCATACGGGTAGTGCTGCGTGGAAATTGCTTTACCAATGCCAGTCTTATTGCTAGGATTTCATGTAAGCTTGGATAATTGTCTCGTAAATAGCGGTTTTTAAAGAGAATTTACTCCAGGAACTAGAATGATTCGCACATGTAATTTTGTGTAAATTGAAATGATGATGTAATCGTGAGGGGATATTCTTGGCTTTAGATCTGGCTTCATTGCTCGGCAGAAAAAATCCGCCACTATTTGGTCTGGATATCAGTTCTCTCGATATCAAGCTTGTTGAACTTTCGGAAGGGAGCAACAAGTCATATCGACTTGAGCGCTATGCCTCCGAACCACTGCCCAAGGGTGCGGTGTTGGATGGCAATATCGAGAATATTGAACAAGTGACCGAGGCAGTACGCAAACTCGTTAAGAAAAGCGGAACCTCGGCTAAGAATGTGGCAATGGCAATGCCGGCTTCTGCCGTCATTACTAAAAAAATAATACTTGCCGGAACCTTGACTGAGCAGGCACTGGAAGTGCAGGTGGAGTCTGAGGCTAGTCAGTACATACCTTTTTCCATGGATGAAGTCAGCCTGGATTTTTGTGTGCTGGGTCCGGCAGCAAATGCGGAAGAAGACATAGAAGTGATGCTTGCTGCGTCGAGAAAAGAAAAAATTGAAGATCGCGTGGCCGTGATTCAGGCTGCAGGTTTGCAAGCTAAAGTCATGGATATTGAATCCTATGCTGCGCGTGCAGCCGTGTCACGCCTGATAGATCAGCAATCAAATGGCGGCAAGGATCAAATTTATGCGATTTTCCAGATTGGTTCCAAGCGTACCTATATTTTCATCATACTTAATGGTGACGTTATTTATGAGCGTGAACAGCAATTTGGCGGCGCTCAACTGACTCAGGATATCGTCAGAAATTATGGTTTGTCCGTAGAAGAAGCAGAAATAAAAAAGAAAAATGGCGATTTGCCTGATACGTATGAAATGGAATTGCTTGAGCCTTTCCTGGAAAGTGCAGCCTTGGAAGTGACTCGTGCCATACAGTTCTTTTTCACTTCCACTCCTTATACCAGGGTGGACCAGATTTACTTGTCTGGCGGTTGCGCAGTGATACCAGGACTGGTGGATATTATTGCCGAACGTACCAAAATTTCCACTGCCGTGGTCAGCCCGTTCAAGGGCATGGAACTGGGTTCGGGGGTAAATGAGAAGACCTTGCGCATTGATGCTCCTGCTTACATGGTTGCCTGTGGCCTGGCATTACGGAGATTTGGCTAATGATCAAGATTAATCTCCTGCCGCACAGGGAAGAAAAGCGCAAGCAGCTAAAAAGTGACTTTTATGGGCTGTTATTGTTGTCCGCGATCGTCGGCGCACTTGTTGTGGTGATGGTGAGTGCTTACTTTTCGCGGGAGTTGACTACGCAAAATGATAAGAATGCTTTCATCAAGAAAGAAAATGCCAAGCTTGACGAGCGCATAAAAGAAATTGCGACACTCAGACAGGAGATTGCTGGGTTGAAAGCAAGGCAGCAGGCGGTGGAAGATTTGCAGGGTGACCGGAATCAGCCAGTCTATTTGCTTGACGAGCTGGTGAAGTTGACGCCTGAAGGTGTTTATTTGCGTACTTTAAAACAGGAAGGGCAAAGAGTCGTTTTAAATGGCTATGCCCAATCTCAGGACAGGGTTGCAGAATTTATCAGAAACCTGGGAGCAAAATCAGATTGGATGTACAAACCGGATTTGGATGATATACATTCAGCGGCCTTGCAGACTGGCAAGGACTCGAAAAAGGTGTTCGAATTCCAAGTCAATGTGAGTATAAAACGTCCTCGTGAAAAAGAGGAAGTAGCATCGCAGACTGGTGAGACGACGGTTAATAAACCTGGTGCGCCTTAGCGCGTAATGATATGCAATACAACGGAAGATTGTAAATGGCGATTAATCTGAATGAAATTGGTCAGTCTATTAACGCCCAGTTTCAAGGCTTGAATGGACTTCATCCTGGTCTTTGGCCAATTGCACCACGTATGGCTTCGGCCATTGGTGTGGTTGTTGCCGTGGTGGCTTTGGGGTGGTTTCTCCAGTGGGATGGCCAGATGCAAGCCATAGAAGCTGGTCAAGCGGAAGAAGTCAAGCTCAGGGATGAATACAAGTCCAAGCTACAACAGGCAATTAATCTTGATGCCTTGTTAGAGCAGCGCAAGACAGTGCAGCAATATGTTGCAACCATGGAAAAACAGCTCCCTAGTCAGGCCGAAATGGCTGCTTTGCTGGGTGATATTAACCAGGCAGGTTTAGGGCGCGGTTTGCAATTTGACTCCTTTAAACCTGGATCCCCTGCGGTAAAGGACTATTACGCTGAGCTGCCAATTGCAATCAAGATTCAAGGTAGTTATCACGATCTTGGGCAATTTGTAGCAGATATTGCAAAATTGCCAAGGATTGTTACCTTGAATAATTTGGGTATCACCGCTTTGAAAGAGGGGGGATTGTCATTGGATGTCACAGCCAAGACTTTCCGCTACCTGAATAAGGATGAGGTTCAGGATCAGGCTGACAAGAAGAAAAAGGAGCCTAAGAAATGATGAAATTTCTCATTAGGCCAACAATCTACATGATGCTGGCTCTGTCCTTGTCAGCATGTGGCGATGCTGAAGAAACTGAATTGAAAGCCTGGATGGATGCTGAGCAAAAGCAAGCCAAGGCCGTGATCCCGAAAATTAGTCCGCCAAAAGTGTACACGCCATTTTCTTACGCGGGAAAAGGAGAGATAGAGCCATTTGATCCAGCCAAGTTGCTGGTGGTTCTGGCACGCTTGAAAGCGGCATCAAGTAATGGTATTAAAGCTCCCAACCTGGATAGGCCAAGAGAAGCTCTGGAAGCTTTCCCGATGGATACCTTGGTAATGGTAGGGACGATAGAGAAAAATAAAATGGTTTATGGCTTGGTTCAAGTGGATAAAACAGTTTATCAAGTCAAGTTGGGTGCTTATATGGGGCAAAATCTGGGACTAATTACAAAGATTTCAGAAAATGAAATTGAAATCAAGGAAACAGTTCAGGATGCCGCAGGCGACTGGATTGAGCGTCAAGCCAAGTTAGAGTTGCAGGAGGCTAAGAAATGAATGCGTTGATAAATACAAGTAAAAGGGGCGCCAAATTGGTTAAATTGATTTTATGTGCTTTGCTAGGTTTTTGTAGTGCAGCTTTTGCACAAACAAATTCGATCGAGTCGCTGACGGCAAATCAGCAAGGTGCCAATATTATTGTCAAAATTACCCTTAAGCAGCCTTTGCAAAAAGTACCTGTTGGGTTTTCAATTGCCAATCCATCCCGAATCGCGCTTGATTTTGCCGACGTTAGCAATAATACAGGTAAGACGGCATTCGAAATGAATATGGGCGACCTGCGCGCCATCAATCTAGTGGAGGCAACCGGGCGTTCGCGTGTGATTTTCAATCTGAACAAGTCTCTCAACTATGCTACAGCAATAGACGGCAACTCATTGATAGTCACAATTGATGCTTCAGGCGGTACTGCTACTGCAGTCAATTCGCAAGGCTTGCCAGTTACTGTGCAGCCAGCAGTTGTTGGAAAACGCATGTTGCGCGATATAGATTTCCGTCGCGGTAGTGCTGGTGAGGGCCGCATTGTCATCGATTTGCCACTGGACCAGGTAGCGGTAGACATTCGTCAGCAAGGTCAAAAAATCATCGTGGATTTCCTCAAAGTAGGCTTGCCAGAAACGCTGCGCCGCCGCCTGGATGTTGCTGATTTCGGTTCGCCGGTCCAGATTGTGACTACGACGCCATTTGGTGAGAATGTCCGCATGGTGATAGAACCCACAGGCTTGTGGGAACACAGCGCGTATCAGAGTGATACCCAGTTTGTAGTGGAAGTTAAACCTATCAAAGAAGATCCAAATAAGCTGACCCAGGGCACGCAAGGGTATCGTGGCGAGCGACTCTCTTTCAACTTCCAGAATATCGAGGTCCGTGCCATCTTGCAGATCATTGCAGAAATCAGTGGTTTGAATGTGATTGCCAGCGATACAGTCAATGGCACCATTACCTTGCGTCTGAAAGATGTACCTTGGGATCATGCTTTGGATATCATCATGCAATCCAAGGGATTGGATATGCGCAAGAATGGTTCTGTCATCTGGATTGCTCCGAAAGAAGAGTTGCTGACCAAAGAAAAGCTTGAACTTGAGCAAAAGGCGCAAATTGCAGAATTAGAGCCTGTAAAAACAGAATCATTCCAGTTGAATTATCAAAAAGCCGAATCCTTCAAGAAAGTTTTTGGGGATGAAGGCGGAGCTAATAATCGCCTGTTGTCTAAGCGGGGTAGCGCTGTGATTGAACCGCGTACCAATCAGTTGTTCGTGACTGATATTGCTTCCAAACTCGAAGAAGTCCGCAAATTAATTGCAAAAACTGATATTGCTTCCAGGCAGGTTTTGATTGAAGCCAGGATAGTTGAGGCGGATGATAAATTTAGCAAAAGTCTTGGTGCAAAACTGGGCTTCCTGGACATGCGTGGTCTTCGTGGTGGTGACGTGGGCTACCAGCTTGCAGGTAATCAACGAGTTGGTCTGACAGGTAATTATCTTGGCTTGGGTGAGCAGCAAGGCACTGCAAAAATTACTGATTCAAGCTATGCGCCAAATAGTCAGTTTGTGAATTTGCCGGCATCAGGAGCTAATGGTTTGAATCCTGGTAGTTTGGCTGTCAGTTTGTTTTCATCTGCGGCTAACCGTTTCCTGAATTTGGAATTGTCAGCGCTGGAAGCAGATGGCAAGGGTAAAATAGTCTCCAGTCCAAGGGTTGTTACTGCCGATCAATTAAAAGCATCGATAGAACAAGGTACTGAATTGCCTTATCAGGTAGCCACATCCAGCGGTGCGACATCGATTTTCTTCCGTAAGGCTTCGTTGCGACTGGAAGTCACGCCACAAATTACACCAGATGGCAATGTGATTCTGGATGTTGATGTGCATAAGGACAGTGTTGGCCAAGAAACTAGGGCTGGCTTTGCGATTGACACCAAAGAGGTAAAAACAATTGTTTTGGTTGAAAATGGCGGTACCGTGGTGCTAGGTGGGATTTTCCAGCAAACTGAACGCGATAGTGTGACTAAAGTGCCATTTTTTGGTGATTTGCCTTTGTTTGGGAATTTGTTCAAATCCACAGGTAGAACAAATGAAAAGACCGAACTGCTGATATTCATTACCCCAAAAATTATTGCTGAAAAATTCAGTAGCAAGCAATAGCCGTATATGATGTTGAACGCATAGCAATATGCAAACCGATTTCCTGAGTTCGTAAAATTATAGGTGTTTCATGATGAAGTATATTCGCGGTCTATTCGCACTACTCTTAATTTTTGGCCTGACGGCTTGTGGCGGTGGCGGCGGTTCGCCAGGTTCCACCACGAATGTCAAGTTTTATACTACGGCCCCCGATAAAATCACGGTGGCTCCAGGTGCCAGCCAAACTTTTAGCATTGGTGGCGGTGTTCCTGGTTATCAGGCCAACAGCAGTACATCGGCTGCCACAGTCAGCATTACTGGGCAAACCCTGACGATCACTGGCGGTGGTGGTGGTTCGTCGATTGTGACAGTAAAAGATTCTACTGGCGCGTCAGTCACCATCGATGTCACCGTTGGAACTGGTCTTGCATTGTTTACAACGGCACCAGGTGATGTCATTGTTGGAGTCGGGGCTCAGTCATCTGAATTCACGATAGGTGGTGGTAGCGCTGTCTATGCTGTAAGCAGCGGCAATTCTGCTATCGCTCAAGTAATTTCATCAGGCAATCGCTTTGCAATTGTCGGTGTTGCCGGTGGTAAAACAACGGTCTCTGTCAAGGACACCATAGGCGGTTCAGTCACTATTAATGTTACGGTAGGTTCTGCGGATCCCTTGTTCTCCAATGCTGCAGGTGATATTAACCTGGGTGTCGGTGCTGCCACAACTTATACAGTGGGTGGCGGTGCGGGTCCTTATACGGTAGGTAGCAGCAATGTTGCGGTTGCAACGGCCTCGATCTCAGGCACCAAACTGACTATCACTGGCATTAGCGTAGGTACATCCAGTGTCGTGATTCGTGATGCAACAGTTGGTAATGTGACTATTAGAGTGACAGTTGGTTCGAATGCAGACTTGTTTACTTCAGCACCAGCTACTTTAACCGTAGGCATTGGAACTTCCAGCCCTACATTTACTATCGGTGGTGGCAGCCAGGTGTACACAGTCACTAGTGGCAATACCCAGATAGCAGGTGTCGGTATTAACGGAAACAAATTCACGATCAATGGAGTTTCTGCCGGTAAGACGATAGTTACTGTAAAAGATAGTTTTGGGGCAGTAGTGCTGATTGATGTAACCATCGGTTCTGGAGCAGATTTCTATACAACTGCTCCACTGGATCTTACTCTGACTGCAAATGGTAGTGGCACTTATGTACTGGGTGGCGGTAGTGCTCCTTACACGGCTACAAGTAGCAATACCTCGGTAGTTACTGCTTCAGCCTCAGGAAACAGTCTTACATTGACTGGTGTTGGTTCTGGTAAAGCAGTGGTGGTATTGCGGGACGCAGCAGGCAAGATCATTAACGTGAACGTAACTTTGGGTTCCGGTACGGTTAATGCGCTCTTTACAACAGCTCCAGCTGCTGTCACAGTCGCTGTAGGGTCCAGTCCTGCTTATCAAATTGGTGGCGGTACTGCGCCTTATTCGGTTAGCAGCAGTAATACTGCAATTGCAACAGCAACTCTGACAGGTAGTACTTTCACGATTACGGCACTGGCGACAGGGACAGCCAATATTGTAGTTAAAGATGCGGCTGGCGTTCCTGTCACTATTGTAGTTAGTGTGGGCACTGGTGCAACAGTAGCTCTATATACCTCCGCACCAAATATTGTAACTATAGCCCCAGCGTCTGCCCCTACTTACATTATCGGTGGCGGTACGGCACCATATGCCGCGACGAGTAGCAATACTTCGGTTGCAACAGTCGCCGTAACAGGTAGCACGATGACGATTACTGGCGTGGCACCTGGTACAGCAACAGTCAGATTGGTCGATAGCGTGGGTGCTCCAGTCACAATTACTGTGAATGTAATATCCGGTACAAACTCGACTCTTTCCGTTGCTCCGTCGTCAATCAGTGGATTTGTTGGTGACGCTGTGACTATTCGAGTTGACGGTGGTAGCGCTCCATATACGGCAACTTCCAGTATTCCAGGTAATGCGACTATTACGAGCGGTGCAACATTGACCGCAGCTGGGAACGTTACAGTGTTTCTTGCAAGGGTTGGTACTGCTAACATTGTTGTGACTGATGCACAGGGTACGGTTTCTAGCGTTGCAGTTACAGTAGCGGCACAAACATCTAATATGTTCCTGAGCCCAACAGTGTGGAATATTAATGAGACAAATAATGCGATTATCCCGCTGACAATCTCCGGTGGTAATGGACCATTCCAGGTATTCACCAATAACACCGTGTTGTCCAATGTTGCAGGAACTAGCCCTGATCCTTTGAATCCGCTGACATTTACGGGCCGTACTGTAAACGTAAGTTTGGGTACTCAAGGTACGCGTTGTGTGGCTGCTGATACCAATGTGACCATCACAGTCAAAGACAGCCTGAATATAACAACAACCAGTGTTATGACCATTAAAGACTTGAATGGTGGTGCTGGCTGTTAATATGGCTCGACAGGTTTGCCTGAAGCGGAAAATTTCTACACAATAGCTGTTTATTTGCTTCGAACCTTTATATTCCCCAGAGCCTCAAACTCTGGGGAGTTCAGCAAAAGTCTTAAGCCAGGTAAACAGTTTTGAAGAATATTTTTCTCGTAGGCCTGATGGGCTCCGGCAAAACCACGGTTGGCCGGGCCCTGGCAAAAAAACTCAATAAACGTTTTATTGATACTGATCACGAAATTGAGGCACGTACAGGTGTCTCGATTCCCGTGATTTTTGAGATTGAAGGTGAGGCTAGTTTTCGACAGCGTGAAGCGGATGTGATCCGTGATCTGACTGAACAAGAAAATATAGTCCTGGCTACAGGTGGTGGTGCCGTGTTGAATGCAGATAGCAGGAAGTATTTGCATGAACGCGGCATTGTCATTTATTTGCGTGCAGGTATAAACAGCATCTTGCAGCGCACCCGCCACGACAAGAACAGACCTCTTTTGCGCACTGCAGACCCGCGCAAAAAACTCGAAGAGCTGGAATCCCAGCGAGCCCCCCTCTACCAGGAAGTTGCCCATGTCAGTATTGAAACTGGCAGGCCCAACGTACAGTTTCTGGTGCAATCCGTACTGGAAAAATTAGCTCAGGAAAAATTACTCGACATTCCTGAAGCCTTACTTAGCCATAGCAAAACAAATATGTCAGACCAAAGCACTGCCAGCACCACGACACTCCTGAATGTGGACCTGGGTGAACGCAGCTACCCCATTGCCATAGGCACTTCCCTGTTATCCGACAGCCAGTTTTTGCAGTCGAAGATCAAGGGCAAGAAAACCGTCATCGTCACCAATACAGTTGTTGCCCCCCTTTATCTTGCCGCACTGGAAGCAGCCTTGCGCGCCGCTGGCAAGGAAGTGCTGTCCGTCGTTTTGCCCGATGGTGAAGAGCAAAAAAACTGGACCAGCCTGATGCTGATTTTTGATGCCCTGCTTGAACATAAATGCGATAGAAAAATTACCTTGCTGGCCTTGGGTGGCGGTGTCATTGGTGACATGACAGGCTTTGCCGCCTCTGCTTACATGCGCGGCGTCCCTTTCGTACAAATCCCGACCACCTTGTTGTCACAAGTCGATTCATCCGTCGGCGGCAAGACCGGTATCAATCACCCTTTGGGCAAGAACATGATAGGGGCGTTTTACCAGCCCGAGGCGGTGATAGCTGATATAGGCAGCCTACAAAGCCTGCCCGACAATGAACTCTCAGCCGGTCTGGCCGAAGTCATCAAGCATGGTGCGATCATTGATCCCGTGTTCTTTGACTGGATAGAGGCAAACATGGCGGCCCTGCGCGCCAAAGACCCCAAGGCCCTGACGCATGCGATTTTGCGCTCCTGCGAAATCAAGGCAGATATCGTGCGCCAGGATGAGCGTGAAGGTGGTTTACGTGCCATCCTGAATTTTGGTCATACCTTTGGACACGCCATAGAATCTGGCCTGGGTTATGGCAAATGGCTGCATGGCGAAGCGGTAGGCTGTGGCATGGTCATGGCTGCTGATTTATCTTGTCGCCTGGGCTATATCGATTACGTGACCAAGACCCGTATCAAACAAGTGGTGGAGGCTGCAGGATTGCCAGGCGTGGCTCCTGATCTTGGTGAAGAGCGCTGGCTGGAATTGATGGAAGTCGACAAGAAAAATGAAGGCGGTAAAATCAAATTCATCCTGTTGAAACCTTTGGGGCAGGCGCATATCACTACGGTGCCCCAAGAGACTTTGCTGGCAACCCTGCGCAGCAGCATCAGCAATTAACACTATGTTTACCGACGCCCACCTCGCTCCCTATGCTGCACAATCAGCAAACTCGCGAGGGAGGCGTTACACTGAAAAGTCATCACCCTCGCGCAGCGAATACCAGCGCGACCGTGACCGTATCATCCACAGCACTGCCTTTCGCCGTCTTGAATACAAGACCCAGGTTTTCGTCAATCACGAAGGCGACCTGTTTCGCAACCGCCTGACACACAGCCTTGAAGTAGCACAGATAGGCCGTTCAATTGCCCGCAACCTGCGTCTGAATGAAGACCTGGTTGAGGCGATCTCACTGGCACATGATCTCGGCCATACCCCTTTCGGCCATGCCGGCCAGGATGCCCTGAATACCTGCATGAAGCCCTTTGGCGGCTTTGAACATAATCTGCAAAGCCTCCGTGTGGTCGATGAGTTGGAAGAGCGCTATGGTGCTTTTGATGGGCTTAACCTCACCTACGAAACCCGGGAAGGCATACTCAAACATTGTTCCATCACGAATGCCAGAATGCTGGGTGATGTCGGGCAGCGATTTATCGATAAACAACGTCCAACGTTGGAAGCTCAAGTCACCAACCTGGCAGATTCCATCGCCTACAATAATCATGATATTGATGATGGCCTGCGTTCCGGTTTACTGCTTGAGTCGCAATTGCTGGAAGTCGATATTTATGCGCGTCATCGCGCGGTTGTTGACGCTACTTATCCAGGTATCAGCGGTCGTCGTGGCATCGCTGAAACCATACGCCGCATGATCAATACCCTGATCGTCGATTTGATACAAACATCGGCAAATAACATCCAGAATTGTGCCCCCACATCAGTGGACGAAGTACGCCGCATGGAAAGAATGATCGCCTTTTCAGATGCCATGTTTCAAGAGGCACAAACCCTCAAGCAATTTCTGTTTGAAAACCTGTACCGCCATTATCAGGTTAACCGTATGACCTTCAAAGCCAGGCGCACCATCACTGAATTATTTGATGCCCTGCATGCAGAACCGAACCTGTTGCCTGCTGATTATCAAGTCCGCAAATCTGATAGCGAAGCGCCGCAATTGCAAGCCAGGAAAATTGCCGATTACATCGCAGGCATGACAGACCGCTATGCCATGCGTGAGCACAGGCGTCTGTACATGGTGGACGAGATTTAGCTTCATCACCAAAGCCGTTTCTCACTAAAACATAATACTGGGTAAACTTCTTAGCTGAGTCATGGATTCACATAATTTGTACATTCAAATTGAGGATATACACTGAGTCTTGTATAGAATAGCAACTCTTTAACAGGAGGAAACCATGCCATCCATTTCTACTTTGTTCGCCCGCCTGCTGATGACCAGCAGCCTGGTTTTCGCTACTGCGGCAGCGCATGCCATCTCTTTGGCTGATCTCAGCAATCAGGATGCAAGCAGCGGGTTAAAAGCTGCCCTCGACAAAGGTTCTGCTGCAGCGGTCAGCAAGCTTGGTGTCGATGGCGGTTTTTTAAATAATGACAAAGTTAAAATCCAATTGCCGTCAATACTGGAAAAAGCACGCCCAATTTTACAGATGACAGGCAAAGGCCAGCAGCTTGATGAATTGGTGTTGTCCATGAACCGTGCCGCAGAAGCTGCCGTGCCGATGGCCAAACCTTTGCTGGTGAATGCCGTCAAATCCATGAGCCTGACCGATGCAAAGAATATTCTGACAGGCGGCGAAACCTCGGTGACAGATTTTTTCAAACAAAAAACAGCAACACCCCTCAGTGCAAAATTCCTGCCCATGGTCAAAGGAGTGACTGACAAGGCTGGTTTGTCGGCTAAATATAATGGCATCATGGGACAGGCGCAGAAATTTGGTGCAGTGTCGCAGCAAGAAGCAACAGTTGAAGGCTATGTCACTCAAAAAGCCATGGATGCCTTGTTTTTGATGATAGCAGAAGAAGAAAAAGCGATCCGCCAAGACCCATTAGGTGCTGGCAGCAAGGCTATCAGTAAAGTCTTTAGCTTGTTGAAGTAAGTGAATCAGCAATGGCAAGGCAAGAATTTGCCTTGCCATTAAGATGGAGATTGATTGCCGCAGTTTGAAAATCTTTCGCTCTCACAAAATTTTGCAGCTTTTTTGCACAGGTTTTGTCACATTCTTTCCTGTCTGCCATAGATGCGATGAATTTCTTTCATCGCAAGCTTGAAAGAGTTTCCTTTGGCCATAATCCCTACCCATTTTTTTTCATTCTGAAAATTGTGCAGGTGCTCTAAAAGCCTTGCTGTATAAGGCTTTGTGCTTCCCAGGAATTTCCTTGGACCTATCCAGCACCTCGACTTGCGTAGTATTACTTAAGTAGAACGGAGTCCGAGAATTTTTCCGTTTCCTGCTAACTTATGCGGGTAATTCATGAATTTATTTTTTTGAAGTACTCACATAAAAATCAGGAGACCAAGATGTCATACAAAGTCAAAACCCTAGTCGCATCCATCGTTCTGGGCCTGGCCGCTGCCAGCAATGCAGCAGAGCCTATCAAGATCGGTGTTGCCGGTCCTTTCACCGGTGGTTCCGCACCCATGGGTGTGTCCATGCGTGACGGCGTCAAACTTGCCGTTAGTGAAATCAACGCCAAAGGCGGTGTGCTGGGAAGACAGTTGCAATTGGTCGAGCGTGATGATGAAGCAAAAAATGAACGCGGTGTGCAGGTAGCACAAGAGCTCATCAACAAAGAAAAAGTGGTCGCTACCGTCGGCTATATCAATACTGGCGTAGCGCTGGCATCCCAGCGTTTTTATCAGGAAGCAAAAATCCCTGTCTTGAACAATGTCGCTACAGGCAGCGTGGTGACCAAGCAATTTTTGGCACCTGAGCACAAGGATAATTACATTTTCCGCACGGCAGCCAATGACACCATACAGTCAGCCATGATTGTTGATGAGGCCGTCGTCAAAAACAAATTCACCAAAGTCGCCATCCTGGCTGACTCTACCAATTATGGCCAGTTGGGTCGTGAAGACCTGGAGAAAACCCTGAGTGCCAGAGGCATCAAACCAGTTGCAGTAGAAAAATTCAATGTCAAGGATGTCGATATGACAGCCCAGTTATTGAAAGCCAAGCAGGGTGGTGCGCAAGCCATCCTGACCTATGGCATAGGCCCTGAGCTGGCGCAAATCGCCAACGGCATGGAAAAGCTTGGCTGGAAAGTACCAATGATAGGAAGCTGGACTTTGTCCATGGGTAACTTCCTCGACAATGCTGGTAAAAATGGTGATGGTGCCATGATGCCGCAAACCTTTATCCAGGACCCGAATACGCCCAAGCGCAAGGCTTTCATCGAAGCCTATCAAAAGGCTTACAAGGTCGAGCGCATGCCTTCTGCCGTTTCTGCTGCACAAGGCTATGACTCCATCTATCTGCTGGCTGCTGCTATCAAACAGGCGGGTAGTACAGATGGTGTCAAAGTGCGCGAAGCACTGGAAAATCTGAATGAAAAAGTGGAAGGCGTGATCACCACCTATAACAAACCTTTCACGCATGATGATCATGAAGCCATCAAAGCTGGCATGCCTGTCATGGGCCTTGCCAAAGCTGGGCAGATCGTCCAGGTGAAATAAGGGCTGGGCATAACACCTGCCCTTAGCTCAGCCGCCTGCGCGGCGCTTGGTTTGTTATTCAGACAGACAGCCGTCAGGCTCTCCAACAATTTTGGAGAGCCTTGGCAGGCTGCATTCCACGGGTGAATCAAAATGGAAATATTACTTCAGCTCGTCTTCAGCGGCATCGCTCTGGGGATGATTTATGCTGTCATCGCGTTCGGCTATCAACTCACGTTTGCAACTTCAGGTACCCTCAACTTCGGTCAGGGCGAGGCGTTGATGCTGGGTGCACTGGTCGGCCTAAGTGTGGTCGGCAATGTACACGGTGGCCCCTACATGAATTATTGGGTGATGATACCGATAGTCTTGCTCTTCGGTGGCTTGCAAGGCATGGTGGTGGAATGGATAGGTGTACGGCCTGCCATCAAGATCAAATCAGAATTTGGCTGGATCATGTCCACCATTGCACTTGCCATCATATTCAAAAACGTTGCAGAAAATATCTGGGGCAAGGATGATCTGACCTTCCCTTCTCCTTTGTCCGCTGCACCATTTCAGGTGCTCGGCGCAAATGTGCAAGCCATGCAAGTGGTGGTGGTTCTAGGCGCTCTGGCGATGATGCTGGCAGTTGAATTTTTTAACCGTAAATCGATTTATGGCAAGGCTGTGGTGGCAACCTCCAATGACAGGGATGCAGCTGGCCTGATGGGTATCAATACCAGCATGGTGATTACCTTCTCTTATGCGCTGTCATCTGCTACCGCTGCCTTCGCTGGCGTGCTGGTGGCACCCTTGACGCTGACCGGCGCGACCATGGGTTCTGCACTGGGTTTAAAAGCCTTTGCCGTCGCCATTATCGGTGGTCTGACGTCTGGCGTAGGTGCCATCGTTGGTGGCCTGATTTTGGGGATTGCTGAAACACTTACAGGTTTCTATATTTCCACCGGCTACAAGGAAGTACCAGGCCTGGTCTTGCTGCTGCTGGTGTTGGCCGTGAAACCTGCCGGATTGTTTGGCAAAGCTGCCATCAAGAAAGTGTGAGGTCCAGATATGAATAAGCAGACTTTAACTCTTTCCGTACTGGGTATAGGTGCACTGGCCTTGGTGCCGGTTGTCATGCACAATCCTTACTACCTGCACCTGGCAGAAACCATACTGATCTACGCCATTCTTTTATTTGGTCTGGATATCGTGGTTGGCTATACCGGCCAGGTTTCTCTCGGCCATGCCGGTTTGTTTGGAATAGGCTCATATACAACGGGTGTGCTGGTATTCAAGCTTGGTATGTCGGTGTTTGTCGCCATTCCTTGCAGTATCGCTGTCACAGCCGTATTTGGTGCCTTGCTGGCTCTCCCTGCGCTGCGTGTGACCGGGCCTTACCTGGCCATGGTGACACTGGCCTTTGGTACCATTATCCAGATTCTCATCAATGAAATGAGTTTCCTGACTGAAGGGCCAATGGGTATCAAGCTCACCAAGCCTGTCATCTTTGGGCAAAAGCTCGGTGAAGTGGGTTTTTTCTACCTTGTCGCAGTCATGCTGGTGCTGTCATTAATTGTGGTTCACCGCATCTTGCGTTCTCACTACGGTCGCGCATTCCAGGCCTTGCGCGACAGCCCGATTGCCTCTGATTGCATGGGTGTTTCAGTTTACAAGTACAAAGTCATCGCCTTCGTCATCAGCGCAGCGCTGGCTGGTCTGGCAGGCAGCCTGTATGCGTATTCGGAAGAGTATATTTCGCCGAATACCTACAACTTTGAACTGACCATCATGTTCCTGCTGGCAGTCATCATGGGCGGACGCAAGACACGTACCGGTTCACTGCTGGGCGCTTTGATCGTCGTCATGCTGCCATCCCTGCTTGCTGATATAGAACTGTTCCGCAAGATCGCTACCGTGGCTGCATTGATAGCCGTAGTTGCCGGTGGCCTGGCAATCAGCAAAAAGCGCAAGACAGTCGGGGAACTTATTGTGCCAGTTGGTGCGACTGTGGCCATGGCCTTGTTTTCGTACAAGCTGGAAAACATTACCGACTGGCGTCTGACCATCTTTGGCCTGATGACCTTGTTTGTCGTGTATTACCTGCAGGACGGCATCGTTGGTTTCGTCAACAGCTTGCTGGGCAAGGGGCAACAGCATCTCATCGTCAACGCAGAAAGCGCCGAGACCAATGCTAGCAATGCCATCGTCAATGCCAGCGATGCTCGCATGGGTGTCCTGCTGACCGGCAGAAAAATTCTCATGCAATTCGGCGGTCTGAAAGCACTGAACCAGGTTGATTTGCAAATTAACAAAGGTACGGTACATGGTTTGATCGGCCCTAACGGCTCCGGAAAAAGTACCATGATGAATGTGCTGACCGGTATTTATCAACCTACTGATGGGGTAGTGGAGTTTGCCGGTAAAGTCATCTCTGGCAGCACGCCCTCGGCAATTGCACTGGGTGGTGTTGCCCGTACTTTCCAGAACGTGCAACTGTTTGGTGAGATGACGGCAACAGAAAACATCCTCGTCGGCTTGCACAGCACCTTCCGCAGTAATGTGGGTGATGCCATGCTGCATACGCCACGATATTTGCGTGAAGAACAGCAGGCAAGAGCGCGTGCGGCCAGCATCTTGCAATTTGTTGGCCTGGCTGACCTGGCCAATGAAGAGGCGCGCAATCTGCCCTACGGCAAGCAACGCCTGCTGGAAATCGGCCGCGCGCTGGGTCTCAATCCGCAGCTCTTGCTGCTGGATGAGCCTGCCGCTGGTTTAACTGCGCCTGATATCAAGGACTTGATCGCCATCATCCGCAAGATACGTGAGCACGGTATCACCATCATCCTCATCGAGCATCATATGGATGTAGTCATGTCGATTTGCGATACTGTGACTGTGCTGGATTTTGGTCAGAAAATTGCCGAGGGCAAACCGGCAGCCGTACAGGCCGATCCAAAAGTGATCGAAGCCTATCTGGGTGGCAGCGTAGCTGATGCCACTGAAGTTGCTGCAGCATAAGGAGAGAGCAATGTTAACCATATCAAATCTGCATGCAGCCTATGGCAAGGTCGAAGTCTTGCATGGTATTTCCATGGACGTGCCCAAGGGCAAAGTCGTCACCCTTATTGGTTCCAATGGTGCTGGCAAGACCACTACCATGCGCGCGATTTCCGGCATGTTGAAGCCTAAAGAAGGCACGGTTACTCTGGCTGGTAAAGATGTCACCGGTCTGGATTCTCACAAGATCGCCAGGGCAGGCCTGGCACATTCGCCGGAAGGCCGACGCGTGTTTGCCACCATGTCGGTGACCGATAATCTTTTGCTTGGTGCCTTCCCACGTTTCACACGAAGCCGCCCGCGTGGAGATATAGAAAGTGATCTGCAAAAAGCCATGGAATTGTTCCCGCGCCTGAAAGAGCGCAAGAACCAGTTGGCTGGTACCTTGTCTGGCGGCGAGCAACAAATGCTGGCGATGGCGAGAGCCGTCATGCTTAATCCTGATGTGGTCTTGCTGGATGAGCCCTCGATGGGACTTGCTCCTATTCTGGTCGATGAAGTTTTTCGCATCATCGTGCGGTTAAAAGAGCAGGGCACGACCATGCTGCTGGTGGAGCAGTTTGCAGCGGCTGCTTTAGCCGTGGCTGACTATGGCTACGTGCTGGAAAATGGCAGAATATCTGTACATGGCCCGGCGGCCAGTTTGCAGAATGATCCGGCGGTGAAGGCTGCTTATTTGGGTGGTGGTGCGCAGCATTGATAGCATCGCTCATGCAAGTTTGGCAAGTTTGAGGAATGGGGAGCTTGCTCCCCATTTTCATTTTTATCGCATTGCTGGCAGGGCTGTGATATTTTCTTAAGTCATTTAAGTAAATCACGCCAGCCCATGCATATCAATTCTATTTCTTCGCGCGTTCTCCAAATCGTTCTGGCATTCATCACGTTCTTTTGCGCTTCCGCGATGGCGGCACCTGTGCTGCAAGAACACAGCATAAAAATCGATGGCAAGCAAAGGCGTTACTATCATTTATCTGATCCTGCGGCGATAACACCTGGTCGTCCTGTATTACTGGTCAGCGGTTCGGGATGTGATGATTTTGCAGTTCGTTTGCCGATGTTTTTTGAGCGCTACCCCGGAGCGGTGAATGTCTATTATCTGGAAAAACCTGGCGTTGCCAAAAATGCAGATGGCAGCAAATGCTCTGAAGCGTTTCTGGCTGCAGATCAGTTCGGCAAACGATTGTCCGATCATTTGAGATTTCTATCGCTCGAGCCTGAACTGAAAAAAATGCCTGCACGGTCTATTGCTGTATTGGGCTTTTCTGAGGGGGGAGCGGTTGCTCCTTATATCGCCAGGGACAGCAATAAAATCGGCTGGCTGGCAACCGCGGGTAGTGGAGGTTTACCGCAGAGTGAAGAGTTTTTGATCTTTGCAGACCGCGGGGTGGAACCTTATGCCAAGCCATTTTCACGCGACTATTTTTTACAGGTCTATGCAGAGATCAAAAAAGATGGCAAGAGCCGTAAGAAAGAGTTCTTTGGTCATCCCTATGCCTATTGGTCAGGTCATTTGTTTACTTATCCTTTGAATGTGTATGCAAGTCTGAATATTCCCATGGTGGTAGCGATGGGTGAGAAGGATGAGAGTGTGCCGATTGAATCAGGGCATGCCTTGCGGGATCATTTCTTGAAGCATCCAGAAAAGGATTTTCAGTTTGTGGAATTTCCTGGTGCCAGTCATGGTTTGAGGTCTGGGGACAGGAATGGGGCGCAGGAGTTTGTTGCGGGGTTGGCGGGGTGGTTTAAAGGGGATAAGAAGGCGTTTGAGTTGAGGTGATTGCTGATATGCATAACAGACTGCTCAGCCTTGAATTTAAGGACAATCTTATTGATGTCATTCATGCGCGAATTGAGCAGGAATCTAGTGGCTTTCTTCGCGTGCTGTGAAGTTCGTTAATACCAGAATCGTGTGATTTTACGAATTAGATTTTCAAATATTTTTATGCGTTATTTATGATTGCAGGCCGGTGGTAGACCGGCAGCTACTCCCTTTTCTTGCTTCGCCAAGAAAAGGAAGCAAAAGAAGGCGACCCAGGCGTCGCCGCCCCTGCGGGGTTCCCGTTTGTGCAGTACAAAAAATGGGAAAGTCCGAAAACTCGCTACGCTCAAACATCGGCCTTTCTTTTTCCATTTTCTGTACTGCACAAACGGTGGCTACACATGGGAACTGCAAAAATCAAAAACAACTTCAAAAACAACGTCAATACTACGGTTATGCAAATATCCTGATTTGCGATTGACCAAAAATTTGATCAATCACTCTTCCAAATATCGCAAAGGATGCGCATGCGCAGGCCAGGCCTCGGCAAAGAATCCTGTCACTTGTTCTGCTGTCACTTCAGCCAATGTGGCAGGTGACCAGCGTGGGCTATTGTCTTTGTCCACCACCAGGGCGCGTACGCCCTCAAGCACTTCGCCATGTTTGAAGCAATGGCGTACCATGTTTCTTTCCATGCGCAGGCAGGCGGACACTTTCATGTCTTTGCTGCGGCGTAGTTGTTCTAGCGTGACTGACATCAGCAATGGCGAACGTTTTTGCATGGTGGCCAGGGTTTGCTGGGCGAATTCGCTGTTGTGCTGCTGCAGTTTTTCACAGATGGCTGTAACACTATTGCCCGCGAAGATGTCATTGATGGCGGCGTGTTGCGCAGCCAGTTTGCTGGTGGCTGGATTTGCCTGGTCAGCAAAAGCTGCAGAAAAATCGCGTATCGCCACGCGCAAATCAGTGGCTACGCTTTCACTGATTAAATTCATCATTGCCGGTATTTCTGCGGTGGGAATATAGACATCTGCCAGACCGGCATAAATGGCATCGGCAGCGGTGATGATTTCGCCTGTCAGTCCCAAATAAGTACCAATTTCACCCTCAGTGCGCGACAGGAAATAACCGCCGCCTACATCCGGGAAAAGACCGATATTCACTTCAGGCATGGCCATCTTGGTACGCTCAGTGACGATGCGCAAACGGCAATCTTCCCCCGCCTGCGCGATACCCATGCCACCACCCATGACCACGCCATTCATCAGCGCGATATAGGGTTTTGGATAGAAATGAATCAAGTGATTTAGGGCATATTCTTCTGTGAAAAAATCTTCCAGCAGGGCAGAATCACCTTTGGGTGTGGCCGTGCCAACATCATAGAAAAAACGGATGTCTCCACCCGCGCAAAATGCCTTTTCACTGCTGCTTTGGATAAACACCGCACGCACATTCTGATCATCCTGCCAGGCCAACAAGGTCGTCGTCAGCGCCCTCACCATATCGAGAGACAGCGAGTTCAATGCTTTGGGTCTGTCGAGGGTGATATAGCCTATATTATTCTTGACGGAGGTGAGGACAAATTCGCTCATGATGTTGACTATGCAGGGTAGGGGATGAAGCTGCTATTTTAACTTTCTCAGGCTTGGGCGTCACGGGGTGTCTATGTTTATGAAGAAATAGAGTAAGGGCGGCGTGCTCGTTGCCGTTGCCGTTGGGTTTGACTTTGGGGTTGTAGTTGTTTTTGACTTTCGCAGTTCCCATGTGTAGCCGCCGTTTGTGCAGTACAGAAAATGGATTAAGAAGAGCCGCTGTTTGAGCGAAGCGAGTTTCGGATCTTCCCATTTTTTGTACTGCACAAACGGGCACCCCGAAGGGGCGGCTACGCCTGGGTCGCCTTTCTTTGAATACGTTCTTTGGCGACGCAAAGAAAGTATTTCGGCTGCCGGGCCGAGACCCGGCTTGTATCCATGAAGTGTAATTGTTTTAATCAAAGTATGGCATGCCTTAAACGCCACTGGATTCCAGCCAAAAGCATGCTGGAATGACGGTTAATGCGTGCACGGATTGTCACAGAGCAATCGATTGGAATAATTAAAAGATATTATTTATTTCAAACCACTCACCCAACAAAAAGGACGCCTTCTAGCGTCCTTGTTTTGGATGTCCGCAACCCTGTTCGGGTAAGGACTGGGGTCTTATGAAGCCGATGCCGGATCAGGTATGTGCTTGATAGCGTCGTGCTGATGGTCCTGGATCTTGTCTTTATGCTTGATGACCTGGCGATCCAGTTTGTCTACCAGTGCATCAATTGCTGCATACAGATCATGCGCCAAACTTTCAACATGGATATCTTTACCGCTGATATGCAGGTTAATGTCGGCTTTGTGTCGTTTATCCTTTTCCCGGAGCTTGTCCACCGTCAGGATGACGGCGATATCAATGACCTGGTCGAAATGCCGCCTGATACGTTCTAGTTTGGTATGTACATATTCACGAATTGCAGGAGTTACTTCGACGTGGTGTCCACTGATGGTGAGATTCATACTGTGCTCCTATAGTGATGTTACTTGCTGTAACGATACGCTCTTGGCCTTTATTTGCTTTGAGCTAAATCATATATAGCAATTCAAACCGTGATTACAAGGACTACTTACAAAGATTTACGCAAACTCACTGGGGGGATTTTGAGGGCTTCACGGTATTTGGCAACTGTCCGTCGGGCAATTACCATGCCCTGTTCACCCAGCATGTCTGCAATTTTGCTATCAGAGAGTGGGCTTTTCTGGTCTTCTGCTCCTATCAGCTGCTTGATGAGTGCACGTATCGCGGTGGAAGATGCTTCACCCCCTGTTTCCGTCGCGACATGGCTGCCGAAAAAATACTTCAACTCAAACATGCCATGTGGGGTCAACATGTATTTTTGAGTTGTTACACGTGAGATAGTGCTCTCGTGTAATCCTAGTGTATCAGCAATTTCGCGCAAAACAAGGGGGCGCATGGCAACAGCACCGTGGGTGAAAAAATTGCGTTGTCTTTCAACTATCGCTTGTGCAACGCGCAAAATAGTGTCGAAACGTTGCCGCATATTCTTTATCAGCCAGCGTGCTTCCTGCAATTGTGTGCCCAGCCCAGCCTCACCGCGGTTTTGCTTCATGATATTGGCATACATGCTGCTGACCCGCAGCCTGGGCATCACGTCCTGATTCAGCATGACTTGCCAGCCATTGTCCGATTTTCTGACGATCACATCTGGCACCACATAATCTGATTCATCAACCGCAAAGGCAATGCCTGGCCGGGGCTGGCAAAGCCTGATGACGGTTTGTGCATCGCGCAAATCTTCATCGTCGCAATCAAGAATTTTCTTGAGTTTGGTGAAATCTCTTTGTGCAAATAAACTCAGTTGTGTTTCAACAATTTGCAATGCCAGCCTGCGTGTGACAAAAGCCACTTTGGGCATACGCCTGATTTGCAGGGCCAGGCATTCAGATGGGCTGCGTGCGCCGACACCTGCCGGGTCAAAGCTTTGCAGCATGTTCAGGGCAAAACCAAGTTCTTCTGGCTCGACGGCAAGTTCCAGTGGCAGACTTGCATGTATTTCGTCCAGGGTTTCGGTCAGGTAGCCATTGCTGTCCAGCGCATCGATCATCAATTCGACCAGAGCGCGGTCACGCGGTTCGCGCAAGTTCAGGCGCATTTGCTCCAGCAAATGTTCACGCAGAGTGATGTGGGCGGCACCCAGTTGCGGGCGCCCATCTTCATCATCACCAGACTTGCTGCCATGCTGCACGTCATCAAAGCCCCAGTCTTCTTCGCTGGAGGTAGTGCTGTCGTTGCTGATGACGGTTTCGGCATCAGCCGCCGCAGGTTCGGCGGATTTATCGGTTTCTTCTCTTTGTGTTGGTGCTTCCATGCCAGCATCGGCAGAAGTGCTGCTGGTATTGATGGCACCGTCAGCCAGCAGGCGCACGGCATGATCGAGGGGATCGTCCACGCGTTCCAGCATTGGGTTATCGGTCAGCAGCGTCTCCAGCTCCTGATGCAATTCCAAAGTGGATAACTGCAATAATCGTATTGATTGCTGCAATTGCGGCGTTAAGGCCAGATGTTGTGAGGTACGTAGTTGCAGGCTTTGTTTCATGATGATTCCCGTCACATCCGGAAGTGTTCTCCGAGATAAACGCGACGTACAGATTCATTTTGGATAATGTCGTCAGGCTTGCCGCTGGCAAGTACCGCGCCTTGATTTATGATATAGGCGTGATCACAAATGCCCAGTGTTTCGCGCACATTATGATCGGTAATCAGTACACCTATGCCTCGCTCCTTGAGAAAGCGCACTATACGTTGAATCTCTATGACGGCGATAGGGTCAACACCGGCAAAAGGTTCATCCAGCAAGACAAAGCGTGGATTAGTGGCCAGTGCGCGGGCAATTTCCACACGGCGGCGTTCACCACCCGAGAGAGATAATGCCTGGCTTTCGCGTATTTTTTCAATTTGCAAATCGGCCAGCAGGGCATCCAGTCTTTCTTCTATTTTTTTGGTGCCAAGAAATTTCCCGTCGCTGTCTTTTTGCAATTCCAGTACGGCGCGGATATTGTCTTCGACAGTCAGCTTGCGGAATACCGAAGCCTCCTGTGGCAAATAAGATAAGCCAAGTACGGCACGCTCATGGATGGGCAATTGAGAGATATTCACATCATCAATCGTGATGTCACCCGCATCTGAAGGTACCAAGCCTACGATCATGTAGAAGGAGGTGGTTTTGCCGGCACCATTCGGACCCAGCAAACCAACTACTTCGCCGCTTTTCAAGAGCAGGGATACATCGCGCACCACCTGGCGTGCACCATAACGTTTTTGCAATCCCTTGACGAGCAAGGTACTGGACTTTGCTGTCATCTTAATTAGCCTGCTTTTCTGGTTTTGGTTGCAGGATGATTTTCAAACTGCCCGAGCCATCCACATGCTGGCCACTGGTCGAGTTGGTGCCGATGAAAAAGTCATTCTTGCTATCATAAGACAAGTATTCACCCTCTTGTTCCTGGGTGACTTTTTTGCCTTCCAGATAGCGCACCTTGGCCTTGGAAATGAATTTGACGATTTCTGTACTCTGGTTGTATTCCGCGCGGTCTGCCTCGCCATCCACCCACAGGTCAGGGCCGCCGTCGCGTTTCTGGCGGAAACTGACTTTGCGGTTGCTGCCACCAGTCAGGACGACGAACTGGTCACCATTCGGGGCTTCTGTGACAACGGCGTTCTCGGCTTTGACTACCAGCGTGCCACGCATCAGGGAAACGCCCTTGGACAATCTGCGCACGCTGGTTTTGCCATCACTCTCGCCATAACCGGCTTCGATGATAGTTTCCTTGTTGCTGTCGGCTTTTTCTGCATGGGCAGAGGCGCAAGCCAGGCCAAGAAGCGCGAGGCTGGCAAAGCGTACGAGAGAGAATGGAGTATTTTTCATATGCATGATTGCTTTCTGAATTATTTGAGTGTGCTTGCCGGAGCAGTTTCACGCTTTTTAAGCTGTATGCGGACTTTGCTCAGCAGTGCCAGATGTTGCGTCGAATTATTGGCCAGCATGCCGGTTGCCGTCGATGTTGATTTACCTGTGGTGATAGAGATGGGTTTGTCGGTTCTGACAATATCTTCATCTGGCAATAGCAATAGATAATCCGATTCTACGCGGACAAATTGAGAACTTAAACCCTCTGGCCTTTCCATGCTGACATGGTCGTACAAATGAACTTCGTCATGATCACGCCTGGGTGTGATCAACGATGATTTTTGTGCCACTACCGCGAGGTCAGCACGCAGATGTAGAGGTGGGCGACCCTGATCAAAGCTATTGATTTGCGGGTTGCGGATTTCTATGCTGTCATTGCGAGGCAAATGCACCAAGTTGTCACCAGTGATGTGGTAGTTGGCCTTGCCATTATTTGACAGACGTATGAAATTAAATTTTTCTACATAATAATCTGGCGCTGATCTGGCTGAACTGCGGTTTTGTTCATCGTCGGCATTGCGACGTATGACTTCCATGACCCAGATGGTGCCCATGGTGATCACGCCCAGCAGGATCACGGCCAGCCAGATGCGGAAGCGGTCTATGGTCAGGTGGGATTTCATGTCAGATATGCTTGCAAAGCCTGTTCATATTTGCCTTGTGCCCGCAGGATAAAGTCGCATACTTCGCGCGCTGCCCCCTGGCCGCCGGTGGCATTGGTAATGTATAGCACGCGCCGCTGAACTTCAGCATGGGCATTTGGTACGCTGGCAGCAAAGCCAACTCTTGTCAGTATCGGCAAATCAATCACATCGTCGCCGATAAAACCGCATTCTTGTGCCGGGATATCCAGCTTGGCCAGCAGTTCAAGGAATGCACTCTTCTTGTCATGGATGCCCTGGCTGACATGGCTGATACCAAGATCCGCAGCACGCTTGCTGACGATGGCCGATTGCCGCGCACTGATGATGGCCGTGATGATGCCTGCCTGTTGCAGGAGTTTGATGCCCTGGCCATCCAGCACATTGAAGCACTTCATCATTTCACCATCGGGGCCAAAATACAGGCTGCCATCGGTCAAGATGCCGTCCACATCAAAAATCATCAATTTGACCTTGCTGGCCCTTGCTATTGCTGTCGCTTTATCCATTAAATCACCTTGGCCCTGGTCAGGTCATGTATATGCAAGGCACCCACCAGTTTGCCGCTGTCGTCTGCGACCAGCAACTGGTTGATGCGGTAAGTTTCCATGACTTCGACAGCTTCCACCGCCAATTGTTCAGGGCGTATGCGACGCGGTGCGTGATTCATGACGTCGGCTATGCGCAACTGGGTAAAGTCACGCGTGCCATCCATCAGGCGGCGCAAGTCACCATCGGTGAAAATGCCCAGCACATGCTGGTGCTCATCCACCACGGCCGTCATCGCCATGCCCTTTTTGGTGATTTCCAGTAGCGCAGTTTTCAGGCTGGTTTCCGGGCCGACTTGCGGTATGGCATCATCAACGCGCATGACATCCCTGACATGCGTCAGCAGACGACGGCCCAGTGAACCGCCTGGGTGGGAACGGGCAAAGTCTTCTTCTCGAAAGCCGCGCGCATCCAACACTGCCACCGCCAAGGCATCGCCCAGTGCCAGCGTGACCGTGGTGCTGGCCGTTGGTGCCAGGTTCAGCGGGCAGGCTTCTTTGTCCACATGCAGGTTCAAATGAATATCGGCCAGCTTGCCCAGGCTGGATTCCGGGTTGCCTGTCATGGCGATCAGTTTCACGCCCAGGCGTTTGATGATGGGCAGGATGGACATCAGCTCTGAGGCTTCGCCGGAGTAAGAGATGGCGATAAACACATCCTGCGGCGTCACCATGCCCAGGTCGCCGTGAGCGGCTTCCGCGGGATGGACAAAAAACGACGGCGTTCCGGTAGAGGCAAAGGTCGCCGCAATCTTGCGTGCAATATGACCTGACTTGCCTATGCCAGAAACCACGACCCTACCGTGGCATGCCAACAACATGCTGACCGCTTGGGTAAACCCGGCTGCATCGCCATTGCCCAGGCGTTTTTGCAGGGCAAGCAGGGCATCAGCCTCGATTTGCAAGGTTTCACAGGCCAGTTTCAGGGCGCGCTTTGCTATGGCAGCGGCGTCTGTCGTGGGTTGTTGTTTAAAAGTTAAAGGTGCATTCAGTTCATTCATGTCGGAAGTATAAACGAAATCCTCAAAGCAAAAACTTTGCCAGTTGTAACGTAATGAATTATGTTTGCCCAAAAGCAGGATAGCAAGGCGATAAATCGGCAATAATAGACAACATGACAGGTCTGGATACTACACTTTTACTGCTGGCTGCTGCCGTCTTGGGCGTGGTCGCCTTCCGCATGCTGCAACTGCCGCCCATGTTGGGTTATCTGGTGGTCGGCATTCTCATCGGCCCGCATGGCTTGGGGGTGGCTGAAGACGGTGCGGTTACCCATGAACTGGCTGAGTTCGGCGTGGTGTTCCTGATGTTTTCCATAGGCCTGGAATTTTCCCTGTCCAAGCTCATGGCCATGCGCAAGGCCGTATTTGGCCTGGGTATGGCGCAGGTGCTGGTCACCATCATCACCAGCATGCTGTTTGGCTGGATCGCCAGCCGCTGGCTACCCAGCATATTCCAGATTAGTTGGGAAGCTTCATTCGCGCTTGGTGGCGCGCTGGCCATGTCATCGACAGCTATCGTCTCCAAAATGTTGACGGAAAGGCTGGAGCTGGAAAGCCTGCATGGCAGGCAAATCATCAGCGTGCTGCTGTTCCAGGATTTGGCCGTGGTGCCGCTGCTGATCCTGGTGCCAGCACTGGCATCGAAGTCTCCTGATCTGGGCAAGACCCTGGCACTGGCGAGTGGTAAGGCAGTTGTCGTGCTGATCTTGCTGCTGGTGGTAGGGCAAAAACTCATGCGTGCCTGGTTCCATATCGTGGTCAGGCGGCGCTCGCAAGAGTTGTTCATGCTGAACCTCTTATTTATTACTCTTGGTGCTGCCTGGCTGACTGAGAAGGCGGGCTTGTCGATGGCGCTGGGGGCCTTTGTTGCCGGCATGCTGATTTCTGAAACCGAATACCGACATCAGGTGGAAGAAGACATCAAGCCCTTCCGCGATGTGTTGCTAGGGCTGTTCTTTATTACCGTCGGCATGTTGCTCAATGTCAGGCTGGTATTGGAACAATTCTGGCTGGTGTTGTTGCTGCTGACCGGGCCGGTTCTGTTGAAATTTGTACTGATTGCTGCTTTGGCTCGTGTCTTCGGCAATTCCACCAGCGTTGCCTTGCGCACTGGGCTGGGCTTGGCACAGGCGGGTGAATTCGGTTTCGTCTTGCTGAATCAGGCAGGTGGTTTACAACTGGTAGACCCCTTGCTGGTGCAATTGATTTTGGCATCGATGGTGATATCCATGCTGATCTCGCCTTTTATCCTGGCCAAGTCGGATGCCATCGTCATGAAGTTCTCCGCCAATGAATGGATGATGCAATCGCTGGCACTGACTCAAATTGCTGCACGCACCATGACCACCAAGAAGCATGTGATCATTGCCGGTTTTGGCCGCAGCGGTCAAAGCCTGGCGCGTATCCTGGCAGAAGAAAATATCGATTACCACGCGCTTGATCTTGATCCTGACCGTGTGCGGGAAGCACAGACTGCCGGTGCCAATGTCTCTTATGGCGATGCGGCACGGCGTGAAAGTCTGCTGGCGGCTGGCGTCAACCGTGCTTCCGCGCTGGTAGTGACTTACACCAGCACAGCCTCTGCCCTCAAGATTTTGCATTTCGTCAATGAAATGAACCCTAGTCTGCCTGTCATTGTGCGCAGCCATGATGATGTAGACCTTGATAAACTCAGGGCGGCTGGTGCCACCGAAGTAGTGCCAGAACTCATGGAAGGCAGCCTGATGTTGGCGTCCCATGCCCTGGTCATGCTGGGTGTGCCCTTGCGGCGCGTGGTACACAGGGTGCAGGCGGCCAGGGATGCCCGTTATGAATCCCTGCGTGGCTTCTTTCACGGTGCCAGTGATGCTGCCGATAGCCCTGAGAACATGCAGATACGCTTGCATACCGTCGTGTTGACCGAACGCGCCAATGCACTCGGTCTACATTTGGCAGACTTGAAGCTGGAAGAATTTGAAGTTGACATCCATGCCGTCCGGCGCGGCAAAGCCAGGCTTGATCATCTGGATGACATCGTTTTACAGGATGGTGACGTGGTCGTCGTCAGGGGAACTTCCGAAGCAGTCGCTAGAGCAGAGCAGCGGCTGTTAAAATAGCGGGTTATTTTAAATTGAAGGACATGCTCGATGTTGAATCCGGCCGAATACATTAAACAACATATACGCACGGTGGAAAACTGGCCACAAGCAGGCGTGATGTTCCGCGACATTACCCCCTTGTTGCAAAATCCTAAAGTATTCCGTGTGTTGATCGATATGTTTGTACATCGTTACATGGATGAAAAGCTCGACGTCGTGGCTGGCCTGGATGCACGCGGCTTCATCATAGGCTCAGTAGTCGCCTATGAACTGAACCTGGGTTTCGTACCTATCCGCAAGAAAGGCAAGCTGCCTTTCCATACCGTATCGGAGCAATATGAGCTTGAATATGGCAGCGCGACAGTGGAATTGCATTCCGATGCCTGCAAAAAAGGTGACCGCGTCGTCCTCATTGATGACCTGATTGCCACTGGTGGCACCATGATGGCAGGCAAGAAATTGCTGGAGCGTCTGGGCGCAACGGTAGTTGAAGGTGCTGTCATCGTTGATCTGCCTGAACTCGGTGGTTCTAAAATTATCAAGGACAGTGGCTTACCCTTGTTCACAGTCTGTAATTTCGACGGACATTGACAGGCTGGCAGGTACTCACTCGCATGCATGAGTTTCACATCGGCGCAGCAGACCCGGCCTTGCCCGAGGCGGTGGTTTTGCTGGATGAGCTTTCCGAACGTCTGGCTGCAATCACCGGCAGTAGCGGACGCTCATCCTTTGACCCAGAAGATGTGCGCGTGCCGGGTGCCTTGTTTGTGCTGGCATGTAATGTGGACGGCAAGGCAGTGGGCTGTGGAGCTTTTCGCCCTATGGGCGAAGGAGTAGCGGAGGTAAAGCGTATGTATGCTCAGGTTGCAGGCGCTGGCCTTGCCATATTGATGCATCTTGAGGCAGCTGCCAGGGAATATGGTTATCACAGACTGCGTCTGGAAACCCGCTTGGTCAACCAGCGAGCCGTTGCCTTTTATGAAAAACATGGCTATGCACGGATTCCAAACTTTGGTAAATATGCTGGACGGCCAGAGGCTGTTTGCTTTGACAAAATACTAAACTAATTCTATAAAAGTCTCACGATTGCTTAAATGCCAAATCCCTGCAAAGGGTGGTCAGTTTTCTTTTTAGGACTTATTCGTTACAAATAGCAAGAAATCTGCACAAAGCCCGGAGCTGCGCTATACTTCAAGTCTTCCAAGGAGCGTTGCGACGAAAACGACGAGTTTTTGCCAGGCTTGGGATATTCATAACTGCGCTCACGTTACTTTTTTCATCAGAAAGGAGGGCGTGATGAACGCCATCGTAGCAAACACATCCACTACCAATACTTCCCAGGATTTTTTCGTTGCTGACCTGAGTCTGGCTGACTGGGGCCGTAAAGAAATCCGCATTGCCGAAACAGAAATGCCAGGCCTGATGGCTATCCGTGAAGAATTCGCGGCCAGCCAACCTCTGAAGGGTGCCCGTATCACCGGCTCTCTGCACATGACCATCCAGACTGCTGTGTTGATCGAAACACTGCTTGCTTTGGGGGCAGAAGTGCGCTGGGCATCTTGCAATATCTACTCTACGCAAGATCACGCAGCAGCGGCGATTGCTGCTGGCGGCACACCGGTCTTCGCATTCAAAGGCGAAAACCTGGATGAATATTGGGATTTCACTCACCGTATTTTCGAATGGAAAGACGGCGGCTATTCCAACATGATTCTTGATGATGGCGGTGACGCGACCTTGTTGCTGCATCTGGGTACCCGCGCAGAAACAGATATTTCTGTGCTGGCTAATCCAGGTTCAGAAGAAGAAATCTGCCTGTTCAATGCGATCAAAAAACACCTGGCGATTGATGGCACCTGGTACTCCAAGCGCCTGGCTGAAATCAAGGGCGTGACAGAAGAAACGACCACTGGTGTACATCGTTTGTACCAGATGCACAAAGACGGAAAACTGGCTTTCCCTGCTATCAACGTCAATGAGTCCGTCACCAAATCCAAGTTCGACAACCTGTATGGCTGCCGCGAATCGCTCGTTGATGGCATCAAGCGTGCAACAGACGTCATGATCGCTGGCAAGGTTGCCGTCATCGCCGGTTACGGTGATGTAGGCAAGGGTTCTGCCCAAGCCATGCGCGCCTTGTCTGCACAGGTATGGGTAACTGAAATCGATCCGATCTGCGCATTGCAGGCAGCGATGGAAGGCTACCGCGTCGTGACCATGGAATATGCTGCTGAACACGGCGACATTTTCGTGACGACTACAGGCAACTACCACGTCATCAGCCATGCTCACATGTTGAAGATGAAAGACCAGGCCATCGTTTGCAACATCGGTCACTTCGACAATGAAATCGACGTCGCTGCATTGAAGCAATACACCTGGGAAAACATCAAGCCACAAGTTGACCACGTGATTTTCCCTGACGGCAAGCGCATCATCTTGTTGGCAGAAGGTCGTCTGGTGAACCTGGGTTGCGGTACAGGTCACCCATCCTACGTCATGAGTTCTTCTTTCGCTAACCAGACAATTGCACAAATTGAATTGTTTGCCAACACGGCGAAATATCCAGTAGGCGTCTACACTTTGCCTAAGCACCTGGATGAAAAAGTCGCCCGTCTGCAATTGAAAAAACTCAATGCACAACTGAGCGTGCTGACAGAAGAACAGGCTGCCTATATCGGCGTGAATCAAAATGGCCCTTACAAGCCAGATCACTACCGTTATTAATCACCATCCGGGTTTGCCATGTGTTTACGATATTAATGGCCGATCCGGATTTATGTGTTGTGAAGCTACCCCCCAAAGGGGTAGCTTTCAAATCTATGGACAGGAGCATGTATGCGTTTACTGGCAACCTGGTTAGTTAATGCGCTGGCTTTGCTGGCGATCCCTTATCTGATATCGTCGGTGCAAATCGACAGCTTTGGCACAGCGCTTGTCGTGGCTGTGGTGCTGGGTCTGGTCAACACCATCATCCGCCCGATCTTTGTGATACTGACCTTGCCTGCAACGGTGTTAAGTCTGGGCTTGTTTATCTTTGTCATCAATGGCTTGCTGTTTTGGGGCGTGGCAAATATGGTGGATGGCTTCCACGTTACTGGCTTTTGGGCATCAGTTGTTGGAGCTTTGTTGTACAGCGTGATCTCCTGGGCACTCTCGACCTTATTGTTGCAACAGAAAAAAGATGACAACGCCTGATTTCAGCATAGAATTTTTCCCGCCCAAGACGGCGGAAGGCACGGAAAAGCTGCGTGCAACCCGGGCCAAACTGGCCGAACTCAAACCCAAGTATTTTTCTGTCACGTTTGGTGCTGGTGGTACTACCCAGCAGGGCACGCTTGATACAGTAACCGAGATACGCCGTGAAGGCCATGATGCTGCACCGCATCTCTCATGCGTTGGTGGTACACGTGAATCCATTCGCACTATATTGAATGAATTCAAGGCCAATGATATCCGTCGCCTGGTTGCTTTGCGTGGTGACTTGCCCAGCGGTTATGGCATGGGCGGTGAATTCCGTTATGCCAATGAGTTGGTGGAATTCATTCGCGCCGAGACCGGTGACTGGTTCCATATCGAAGTGGCTGCCTATCCTGAAATGCATCCGCAGGCACGCTCGCCGCAGGATGATTTGAACAGCTTCGTGCGCAAGATGAATGCTGGTGCAAATGCCGCCATCACCCAGTATTTTTATAATGCTGATGCCTACTTCCGTTTTACTGAGGAAGCGCGCAAGGCGGGTGTGACGGCGCCTATTGTGGCGGGCATCATGCCAATCACCAACAGCACACAGTTACAGCGTTTCTCTGAAATGTGCGGCGCAGAAATCCCGCGCTGGATACGCCTGAAACTGGCCAGTTATGGTGACGATACTGCATCCATCAAAGCCTTTGGGCTGGATGTGGTTACTGCCATGTGTGAACGCCTGCTGGCTGGTGGCGCACCTGGCTTGCATTTCTATTCCCTGAATCAGGCTGCGGCAACGACTGCAATCTGGCAGCGCCTGGTTTGATGTAAGTAAAGACTCAAAAAATCCCCGGAAGACATCATCTTCCGGGGATTTTTATTGTGAGAAAGTTTAACGCAAACCCAACCACAATCCCAAAGGCACAAACAGCAGGGCAGCAGTATTACCCAGCAAAACTATCGAAGCCACCTTATCTGGTTCCTGTTGGTATTGTTCCGCCACCATGAAGCAAAATACTGCTGGGGGCAGAGCGGCAAAGAGATACATCTGGCCGCGCTGGGTTGCTGTCAGCGGCAAGATAAATTCCAGTATCCCGGCCACCAGCAAACCTGCCAGCGGGCAAACGATGGCACCCGCCACGCCTATGCGCCAGCTGGCGAAATTGATGTCCAGCATGCGCACACCCAGAGCAAACAACATGATGGGGATGCAGGCATCGCCCGTCATTTTCAAAGCCAGGAAGAGTGTAGGCTGCAAGGGGATATGCAAGATTGCGAACAACATACCCGCCGCCATCGCCAGCATCATTGGGCTTAACAAAAAGCGCCATGGATTATCCTGATGATCAGGATGGCCATGTTGAATGATGCGTATGCCCACCGTGAAATACACCAGGTTGCAAGCCATGAACAGCGCCACCGCCGCTGACAGGCCGCCAGTGCCAAAGGCCAGTGCCGCAAGCGGCAAGCCCATATTGCCGCAGTTGTTATACATTATGGGCGGCACAAAGCTGCGCACATCGTAACCCAGCAGGCGCGCTACCGGCCAGGCCAGCAAACCTGAGCCCAGAGCAATCAGGAGACCCGCCAGTATCAGCCACAGGTTGTGGGTCACATCAAAATCCTTGCCCGCCAGCGCAGTGAAAATCAGCAGTGGGCATAGCACGTCCATGCTGATACGGTTGACCGAGACCATATCTGCTGCTGCCGCCGGACCTTTGCGCCGTGCATAGGCGTAACCCAGGCCTATGATAATGAATACAGGAAGGATGATGGAAAGTATGCGTTCTATCATGCGTGCGTCAGCCAGGAAAAATGGGGTGATTGATTTACTTCTGCTCACAAGAGTGTAGCTGTTTTGCCAGTCTCGCGCTGTGGCAGTAAGTACAGATGACAAGATTTCATGTGAACTGGATTAGCCAAAGGACTGGCTTGTACTTGATCCATGTCAAGGGCAGGCTTGCCAGTTTTCTTACAATGACCAGTTCACAGCTCAGCTATGCGAGGATCAATTGGCGATAGAACTTTTTAATGATGGCAAACACATCTGCGTGATGTTTAATGATCTGCTGGATGATACTGCAGACCATGCCGTCCAGGCCAACCAGTTCCTTGTCGTATCAGAAGGTGAAGGTGCCTTGATAGATCCTTCCGGCAACCTGACCTACAATGCACTGCTAGTGAGTATGCACAAATATTTGCCGAAGAAAGACCTCAAATACCTGTTCGCATCACACCAGGACCCGGACATCATAGGTGCGCTCGACAAGTGGCTGATGGGTACGAATTGTGATTTGTATGTATCGAAATTATGGTCGCGCTTTGTGCCGCATTTCTGTAACCTGAACCGTGCAGAAGGCCGCATCGTCGGCATTCCGGATGAAGGAATGCCGGTGCGTCTGCGCGACACCATCATCCATGCCGTGCCTGCACATTTTCTGCATGCAGAAGGCAATTTCCAGTTCTACGACAGCAAATCAAAGATACTGTTTTCTGGCGACGTGGGTGCCTCCATGGTGGATGCACATGACATAGAAGCTGCCATTACTACCAAGGCGCAATTCCTTGATCATGTGCATACCATGAGCGGTTTTCACAAGCGCTATATGGTGTCCAACAAGGTTTGTCGTTTATGGGCAAACATGGTCAGGACCATGGATGTCGATATGCTGGTGCCGCAGCATGGACGGTATTTCAAAGGCCGTGAAGCTATCACCGCTTTTCTGGACTGGATAGAAAACCTGCAATGTGGCATAGACTTGTTCACGCAAGAACATTATCGCTTCAGAGGTTGAACAAACTCAGGACTTACCGCTTTTCAGCACCGCATAATTCAGCGGTAAGGCCGTGGTATTCTTGATGACTTCCATCACAAAGCTGGAGCTGACATCCTGCAAGTCGGCTACCTTCACCAGTTTTTTATAGACCTGATCAAAACCTGCCATATCAGGCACATAGACTTTCAACAGGTAGTCGATCTCGCCACTCATGCGCAGTATCTCGACGATTTCCGGTATCGCGCCGACACCAGCAATAAAACGCTGCATCCACTTTTCATTATGCTGGGCCGCCTTCAGCGCCACCATCACCGTCAGGCCCAGGTTCAGCTTGACCGGGTCGCATAGCGTGACTTGCTGTTTGATTACCCCATCCTCCTGCAGTTTTTGCACACGCCGCCAGCAGGGCGTGACCGACAAATGCACTGCATGGGCCAGGTCAGCCAGTGCAATGGAGGCATCTTTCTGCAAAATGTTCAAGATATCTAGATCAATTTTGTCCATTTTTTCTCATTATTAGTAATTTTTTCTAAAAATAGCATAAAAATCTGAATAATTTGGTAAAAAATTCTTTCCGGCTGTTGTTAGCATGTGGCTTGTACTCACCCTGTTGTAAGCAAGGTCTTTTAGTGGCTGGCACAGCAGAGGTAAAAATCAGCAAATACAGAAACGGATGTTTTATGAACTTAGTCGACACCCCATTGCAAACAGCCACCCGCCTGACCCATGCTGGTCGCAAGGGCAAGGATCATGCGGCCTTTGTTAATCCATCCGTGGTACGGGCTTCAACGATGTTGTTTCCCGATGTTGCTTCCCTGAAAGACGCTTGCGGCACACGCCGAGCCTATGGCCGTCACGGCAATGAAACCACGCAGGCGCTGGAACAAGCCTTGTGCGCGGCTGAAGGGGCTGCTGCCTGCATGCTGACACCTTCTGGCCTGTCTGCCATCACAACTACCTTGCTGGCCTTGCTGCAGCCTGGTGACCACTTGCTGATGGTTGATACCGTGTATGACCCAACGCGCTTGTTCTGCGAAGGCATGCTCAAGCAAATTGGTGTGACCACCACTTATTATGATCCTCTGGTGGGCCGAGGCATTGCTGAAGTCATGCAATTCAATACCAAGGTAGTTTTTGTTGAATCACCAGGCTCGCTGACATTTGAAGTGCAAGACATTCCTGGTATCGCGGCCGCTGCACATGCGCGGGGTGCGGTGGTGGTCTCTGATTCCACCTGGGCTACACCGATAGGCTGGGATTCGTTTGAGCTGGGTATCGATGTCTCCATCCATGCAGCGACCAAATACATCGTTGGTCATTCAGATGCCTTGATGGGCGCGATCCTGACCACGGCAGCGCTGGAAGAGCGCATCCGCAATTGCTATCGCCAGCTAGGCATGACCATAGGTGCAGACGATGCCGCACTGGCCTTGCGCGGCTTGCGCACACTGGCAGCCCGTCTGGCAGCGCACAGGGACAGTGCCCATGTGGTAGCCCGCTGGTTGCAAGAACAACCGGAGGTGGCAGAGGTTTTGTATCCTCCAATGCCAGGCAGCTCAGGTCATGAATTATGGAAGCGTGATTTCAAGGCTGAATATGCCTGCGGCCTGATGGGTGCAGTTTTCCGCGCCGACATCACCGAACAGCAAGTTGCTGCATTGATAGACCGCACTCGTTTGTTTGGTATCGGTTTTAGCTGGGGTGGCTTCGAGAGCCTGATCTTGCCTACCAACCCGGCTTCGTATCGCACAGTCAATGCCGATAAATGGCAGACACCGATGTTGCGCCTGCATGTGGGGCTGGAAGCAGTACAAGACTTATTGGCTGATCTTGAGCAAGGCTTTGCAGCCTTGCGCAAGATTCCGGAGACAGTACGTGAACGTAGTTACTTGAAAGCCGTTATCTGAGACCGTTTTAACCATTCACCCACTCTATCGCTTTCCTGAAAATGCCGGCAGGCGGTGGGCTGAAGGCTTCTGCATTGCTGGTGGTCGGTTCATCCGGTTCCAGGTGACGCATCATCGAGAGGGTATGTTGCTGGCGTATCAGGCCCTGGCGATTGATGGTGGCAATAGTGTTGGCGATTTTTTCTGCTGCGGCATCGAGGTCAAATTCGTAGAATTCATCGCCCCGTTTGCCACGGCGTTGTTGCTGGAATAGCTTCAGGATTTCATCCATGGCCTGACCGCAGTCCTTGGCATGCAGTTCGAATACACATTCGTAGGAGCCTGGTATCAGCTGTTGCTGGTCACGGTTGAGTTCCATGGCCTTGGAGACGCCAGAGCGGCGGGTAGCGCCAATCTTGTACAAACCCTGGCGCAAGCCATCGTTTTGCAAAATGTAGATGGTGCCTGGTGTGCCATGCATGAATTGCGGTTCGCGTGGCAAAGACCTTTGAGGGCGGTACGAAGTAGTCATCTCTTAACCTGACATTTTGTAAAGGGATGCAGAAGAGTCTACAAAATGTGCCGGGTGTTTCAGGCCCGGAATAAGAGGGTGCTTTGCGCCCTGTTTGTTGAATAGACGTTCGTAAAAAATGTTCGGCAATATTGAATTACCACCATCCTGTGTAGCTTCCCGCTCAGGATTTTCAGCCCACTGGCTTAGGTCAGTGGGTTTTTTTATGCTGTCATGATGCTGTCATTTCCAGCTACTACCATGCGCCAGTCCTGAAAAGTTTTACCTCCAAAGGTCGGGATACTTGCCCGCAGAGCGATCTGCGGGCTTTTTCTTAAGCGACTACTGTGTCACGGCGTTGGCTGGTGCCGTTGCTGATGTTACCGCTGCTGGTGGTGCATCATCCATATCCAGGGTGCGTACCCCGGCACCGTTCAGGAATTCATTGAACATCCAGTCACCTTCGGCATTGCTGATACCTTCAGGTATTGCTCGCGCCACCTCCGCTTTGCCTGCCAGCGCTACGCGCATACTGTCTATCCAGATAGGCAGAGCCAGAGTGGCTCCAAATTCACGTCCGCCCAGCGATTTGGGGTCGTCATAGCCCATCCAGGCCACTGCCACGACATTACTGGCATAACCGGCAAACCAGCCATCGACAGCCTCGCTGGTCGTACCAGTCTTGCCTGCCAGGTCACGGCGGGCAAGTTTGCTACTGGCGCTGGCACCAGTACCGCTACGCACCACTTCACGCAACATCAGGTCAGTGATATAGGCATTGCGTGCATCGATGACGCGGGATTCTTCCTGGGCTTTGGCGGGCGGTTTGTTTTCAAACAGTACAGTACCCTTGCCATCCACCACCTTGCTGATCAGCCAGGGATTCACAGCATAGCCACCATTGGCGAATACCGCATAAGCCGATGCCAGCTGCAGCGGCGTTACCGAACCCGTACCCAGCGCCATGGTCAGGTTGGCCTGGTGCTTGTCCTTGTCAAAGCCAAAGCGTGGCAACCAGGTCTTGGCATGATCAACACCGATGGCTTTCAGGATACGTACTGACACCACGTTCTTGGATTGTGCCAGTGCCGTACGCATGCTGACCGGGCCATCGTACTTGCCATCATCATTGCGTGGATCCCAGCGCAAGGCTTCTTCCGACGTGGAGGAGAGTTGCACATCATTGATCAGGGTGCCTGGATAAAAACCTTTTTCCAGCGCAGCAGAAAAAATGAAGGGCTTGATGCTGGAACCGGGCTGGCGCCAGGCACTGGTCACATGATTGAACTTCTTGCGGTTGTAGTCAAAACCGCCGACCATGGCACGGAAGGAACCGTCTTCAGCGTTCAGCGCAACAAACGCGCCTTCGACTTCAGGCATTTGTGAAATGACCCAGTTCTTCTTGTTGTCCTGCATCACGCGTATCACGGCACCGGGGCGTATTTTGATGCCAGCCTTTGCCTTATCGGAGAGCGCCGCTGCGGCAAAGCGCAAACCTTCGCCTGTGATTTCCACATTATCACCAGATTGCAATTCAGCCTTGATGATCTTGACGGATGACTGGATCACGACCGCCGCCATCAATTTGTCATTGTCGGGATGTTTGCGCAAAATCTGGTCTATCGCATCTTCTCGCTCATCTTCATCCGCAGGGAGTTCAATATAAGCCTCAGGCCCGCGGTAGCCATGGCGCTGGTCATAGGCCATGATATTGCGGCGCACCGCTTCATAAGCGGCATCCTGCTCAGCCTTGTAGATCGTCGTGTACACCTTGATGCCCTTGGTATAGGTGTCTTCCTTGTATTGCGCATAAATACTTTGACGCACCATCTCGGCAATATAATCACCATGGGTATCGAATTGCTGGCCTTTGACAACCTTGATCTGTTCTTTGGCGGCAGCTTCCATTTGTGCTTGGGTGATGTAGCCATTCCTGACCATGCTCTTCAAGACCAGTAATTGCCTTTGCTTGGTTTTTTCAAAATTGACGGCTGGGTTATGCCGCACCGGATTTTGCGGCACTCCAGCCAGCATGGCAGCTTCTGCCAGGCTGAGCTGGTCCAGCGATTTGCCAAAATAAGTCTTGGCTGCACTGGAAAAACCGTGGCTGCGCTTGCCCAGGAAAATCTGGTTCATGTACAGTTCCAGGATCTGGTCTTTGCTGAGCGCATCCTCTATCCGGTAAGTCAGCAAAATCTCTTTCATTTTGCGTTCCAGTGACTTTTCATTGGTCAGGAAAAAATTGCGGGCCACCTGCATGGTGATGGTCGATGCACCCTGATGAAAGCCGCGGCTCAAGTCTGCCAGGATGGCACGTCCGGCGCTGATGAAAGAGACTCCGCCATGTTCATAAAAACGCGCATCCTCTATCGACAACAAGGCATTTTTCATGACCGCCGGGATTTGCTTGATCGGTACAAAATCCCGGTGTTCTTCACCAAACTCACCGATCAGGGCATTGTCTGCAGTGTAGATGCGCAGCGGGATCTTGGGGCGGTAGTCAGTCACCGCTTCCAGTGTCGGCAGGCCGGGCGCGACCACAAAAAATATAAAGGCCAGGCCTGCCAGCAACAGGGTGGTACAGAGACTGAGGCCAAATACTATCCACTTCTTCATGCTATTCCTTATTCTTCCAGGGTTTGCAGCAGATACAGGCGCTGATAAATGCCCTGTTCCACTTGCATTAATTCTTGATGATTGCCTTGCTCCGCCAGCTTGCCGTGGTTCAGCACGATGATGCTGTCGGCATCGCGTATGGTGGAGAGTCTATGGGCAATCGCGATGATGCTGACCTTGCCGCGCAACTCTGTCAGCGCAGTTTGTACCACTTGTTCGGTTTCACTGTCGATATGGGAAGTCGCTTCATCCAGGAACAGGATGCGTGGCTTGCCAGCCAGCGCACGGGCTATCGCCAGCAATTGTTTCTGGCCAGTAGATAGGCGCGCACCACCTTCGCCCAGCGGTGTGTCGTAACCGTTTTCCAGTTGCAAAATAAAATCATGCACGTGCGCAGCCTTGGCTGCGGCGATGATATCTGCTTCGCTGATGTCGCGCCCCATGGCGATATTTTCGCGTGCATTTGCTGCCAGCAAAAACGGTTCTTGCGGCACCAGCCCCACCTTCTCGCGGAAGTGGGCATCCGTGACACTGGCCAGCGCTTGTCCATCAACTTCCATACGGCCAGACTGCGGTGTATAAAAGCGTAGCAAGAGACTCAGCAGGGTAGATTTGCCGCTACCGGTATGACCGACAATGCCATAAAAACTGCCAGCCGGAATATCCAGGCTAAAGTCATGCAAGACTGGCTGTGCTGGATCATAACCAAAACTCACCTTGTCTAGCGTCAGGTGACCATCGGTAATGCGTGCATCGCTGCTGGCCTGTACGTGCTGGTGTTCATTCAGCAGCGTGTTTACGCGTGCGGCTGAGACCACGGCTTGCTGTATCTGGCCAAACTGCAGGGTGATCTGTATCAGCGGTTCCACCACACGGGCGATGTAGCTGACAAAGGCATACAGCACACCGATTTCGACACCAGAAAAACTGCGCTGACTGAAAGTGAAAATCACTACCACCAGCAAGATCGAATTCATCAAATCCAGCGCCGGGCGCAGCAGCCAGGCATTGGCACGCAACTCATCCAGCCTGGCGGCGTAATGCAACTGGTTGGTCGTGGCAAAGCGTTCACCAAAACGGCGTTCGGCATTGCTGGCTTGCAGCGCGCTCATGCCATTGATGCTTTCTGCCACCTGGGCATTGATTTCACTGCGCAACTGACGCGCCTTGCTGACGGCTGGTGCACTCCAGCGCTGGTAAAACCAGACGATGATGATGACCGCCGGTATCAGCATGATGACAATCAGCATCAAACGCCATTCCAGCCAGGCCATGGCAGTCAGCGCACCGATGACGACAATGGTGCTGTCGAGCATGACGAACAAGACCTGCACATATAGGCTCTTGACTGACTCGGTATCATTCGTCACGCGGCTGACCAGCTGCCCGGTAATCGCCTTGTCAAAGAAAGCCATGGGCAGGCGCAAGACATGCTCATACACTTGTTCACGCAAGCGCCGCACTGAACGCATGGCGACGCCTGCCAGCCTGGTGAGTTGCAGATAACGCAGCCAGGTCGCAGCCCAGCCTGATAACACATAGGCAGCCAGCAAGCCTATGACCATGCCCATATCCATTTGATGCGGCAACAGGTAGCGATCTATGAAGGCCTTACCCAGCAAGGGGCCAATCGCCTCCAGGCCAGCCGCGATAAATAAAAAGAAAATGCCCAGCCAGACATGGCGTTTTTCACTGCGGGCTGCATACAGCAGCAAGTGCACTGCCTGTTTTTTTTCTGACATGGCAGCGGGTAATTGTTTGGTATCAGGCTGCATCCAGGCTTGCTTCCAATTGTTGATAACGCCATTGCGTTGCATACCAGCCATTCAAGTCCAGCAAAGCCTGGTGATTGCCTTGTTCTATGATTTTGCCTTCGCGCAAAACCAGGATGTGATTGGCTTCCAGCACTGCACTCAGGCGGTGGCTGACAATGACGGCACTGCGTTCTGGATGTACTTGCCTCAGTTCTGCCAGGTGCTGCAGGATATGCGTTTCGGTTTGGGTATCGACTGCCGACAAGGCATCGTCCAGCAGTAATAAAGGGCTGGCCGTCAGCAAGGCGCGGGCGATGGCCACGCGCTGTTTCTGGCCGCCAGACAGGGTGACGCCACGCTCACCCACCAGCGTGTCATAGCCATGCGGGAAGCGCTGGATATCATCATCCACCGATGCCAGTTGCGCCGCCTTCATGACCTCGGCACGAGTGGCGGCAGGATTGCTGAGTGAGATATTGTCAGCAATCGATGCCGAGAACAAAAACGGCTCTTGCGCCACCCAGTTGATCGCCTGGCGCAGGGCTTGTAGCTTGTAGTCTGCCAGCGCATGTCCACCCCAGGCCACATGGCCTTGCTCTGCCTCGATCTGGCGCAGCAACAGGCGCACAACGCTGGATTTGCCCGAGCCAGTCGGTCCGACTATGCCTATAGTCTGCCCCGGTGCGATATGCAGGCTGATGCCCTGCAAGGCTGGCCTGGTCTGGCCCGGATACGCAAAGCTGACATCGTCCACGATCAAATTACCGGCTGGTGGCGTATCCAGCTTGCCCTCATCATTGACACTGAGTTCCTGCATCAAGACCGGCTCCAGCCGCGCCCAGGCTGCCTTGCCGCGCTCCAGCAGCGACAAGACCCAGCCAGCAGCAAACATCGGCCAGATCAACTGACCTAAATACATTGAGAAACTGGTCAGCGCACCGATACTCATTTCTCCATGCCATACCAGATAACCACCGACGCCCAGCGTCAGCGCACCAGCCGCAGTCAGGGACAGGCCCACTGCAGGTTCATAGGCGGCTTCCCAGCGTTGGGCATTCAGGCTGGCAGCGGCGGCATTTTCTGCCAGTTCGGCAAACTGTGCGGCGCTGCGCTGTTCTAGGCCCAGGGCGCGCAGGGTACGCACGCCGGATAAAGTCTCTTGCACCTGGTCGTTGAGCTTACTGAAACGGTCGAGTGAGTCGCGTGATGCATCCTGTATGTGATGGGTAATATGCTTGAACGCCCATGCCATGAAAGGAAAGGGCAGCAAGGCCGCCACTGCCAGTCGCCAGTCCACGCCCAGCAGCATCATGCCTATCACTAGGGCAAAGGTCAGGCTGCCGTCAAAACCGGCCAGAGCTGCTTCACCAGCGGCCAGTTCTATGGCATCTGCATCATTGGTGCCCAGCGCCATCAGGTCGCCGGTTCTTTGCTGCTGGAAAAAACTGCTCCCCTGCACACTCAGGCGTTCATACAAGCGGGTGCGTAACTGCATGCCCAGTTTATACGAAGCCGTAAACAATTGCGTGCGCCAGCCTACGCGCAGGAAGTAGATAGCCAGGCCCATGCCCAGCAGCCAGGACAACTCCCACATCAGGCCTGTGTTGTCAAAACGACCTGCCACCATGCCATCGATAATCATGCCCACACGGCGTGGTATCAAGACCGTCATGACAGCAACGGCAAACAGCATGAGGCCAGCGCTAATATACTGGCGCCAGTGCTGGCGGATAAATTGTGCTAAAAGCTGGTACAGACTCATGAATGGTTCAGACCAGCAAGACAGAAAATGGTTGCATGCATCAAATGCAATTCCTCGATTGATGGCAAAGCAGGAAATGATACAGTATCCTCAAACTTTGACCTCAATGTCGCGCATCCCGGCAGACTTTCGTATAGACATACATTGTGATTAAATTAAGAGCATTTCAGTTCACCAGTATTACTTACCGCCTGGTTTTTGCCTGCCTGATGGCGGCAGTGGTGATTTATGGCAGTTCCTACTACCAGATACGCGCCTTGATGCAACAGGTCATGACCGGCTGGATAAACCAGATCGCGCTGTCTAAACTGGATGCTGCTGTGGCAAAGCACCAGTCCAGCCTGCACCTGATAGGCGAACAAGGGACCCGTCTGGTGCAAATGGACGAGCGCCTCCATCTTGCTGATCAGAATGGTCTCAAAGCAATTTTGCCAGTCTCCCCCTATATCAGCAAACTGGCGATTTCTTCTGGCACTACAGGTCAGGATCACAGCTTTGGCTGGCATGCAGAAGCAAATGGGCAGCCATGGCAAAGTACAACTGCAGATGTCGACTTATTGAATTCTTGCAATGTTGTTGATGGTCATCATTATTGGGCTCAGCATATCCGCAATCAGGAGCTGGTTTTCTGTACTGGTATGTATATGTTGGGGAAATCACAGCAAAGCATAGCCATCCAGATCAATATGCAGCCATTGTTGCAAGACCTGCAAAACAATTTGCATCTGGTTGATGCGGTAGACCAAAGTGTGCAAGGCCAGCCTTACGTAATCAACCGGCTGAACGGCCACTTTTTACTGGGGGCAGAGTTCATTCCGGAAGATCTATCAACGCGGCCAAACAGCGGTGCTGGCAAGGGGGGCGACATACACTACAGCCTGCAACTGCAGGATATGCCACTGGTCTATGGGTTTTATTTTTCTGAGGAAAAAATCCAGAACTACCTGGGCAAATATTTTATGCTGGCCATCCTTTCCATGGGCAAGGACATGCTGTTGATGTGCATAGCCATTGCCCTGGTGTCACGCCAGACCACCAAGTCCCTGCGCAGCCTGAGCAAAAGCACCGAAGAAATTGCTCAAGGCAACCTCGATACTGAATTGACAAAAATTCCCAGGAACGATGAAGTCGGGCGACTCTCACGTTCATTCAGGCGCATGCGTGATTCATTGAAGTTGCGCATACTGGAATTGCAGGAGGCCACCGCCGCCAGACAGCGCATGGAAAGTGAACTCGCCATCGCCGCCCAGATACAACAAGCCATGTTACCCAGCGCAGAAGCTGCCATAGATCCACGCTATAGTATGAGTACCTTGCTGCAGCCAGCCAGGGTAGTTGGTGGTGACCTGTATGATTTCTTTCATGTGGCCGATGATCGTATTTGCATGGTCATTGGTGATGTTGCCAACAAGGGCATGCCTGCAGCGCTGTTCATGGCGCGTACCCTTAGCTTGATGCGCACGCTGGCACACCAGAGCAGTACACCGGCAGCGCTGTTGTTTTCAGTGAACCGCGAACTGGCACACAACAACCCAGAGTGTCGTTTTGTAACGATGTTCTTTGCCATGCTGGACCTGAAAACCGGGAGCATGCAATACGCCAGTGCAGGACATGATGCACCATTGCTCTTAAGGGATGGGAGAGTCAGCAAGTTGCCATTGCAGACCGGGCCTGCCTTAGGCTTGGAGGAAGAGGGAAGTTTCCCGCAATTTGAAAGCCGCTTGCATGCGCAGGACATCATCATTCTGTACACAGACGGCATTACCGATGCAAGGAATGAGCACAATGAAGAATTCTCAGAAGCACGATTACAGACTACAATTAGTCAACAGGCACCGGCATTTGCAGCAGACATTATTCGTATAGTGACGTTAGCGCATCAGAAGTTTATAGCGCAAGCACCGCAGTTTGACGATTTGACATTATTAAGTATGCAATTTCACCCTGAAGTCAAACGACGCAAGCCAGCTTTTGGCGACTGGCAGATCAGTCTGAATGGTCAGCCGCTTGACTATGAACAGGTCAAGCCCAGGCTGGCAGGGTTTTTGCGTGCTCAGAAAGTCAGTGATGATATTGTCGACGATTTACAGCTGATTACCGAAGAGGTGTTGGTCAACGTGCTCAAGCATGGTGCGACAGAACAAGATCCTGCATCAATCAGGCTGGATGTGCATCTGCACGATAGTGAAATTGTGATCGATATGGTGGACAACTCGCATGCCTATAATCCCCTGAACGGAGCCACCCAGCCAGATCTGGAGATGGATTTTTCCGACCGCCCTGTTGGCGGCCTGGGCTTGTATCTGGTGAATGCCCTGGCCGACCATATCGATTACAACTATGCACATGGTCAGAATAATTTGCACATACGTAAATACCTCATCAAACCCTGAAATAATAAAATAGAAACCGGATCATAGAGGACAGACAGTGTTAGAAATTTCCATAGACGAAACGCAGTTACCCACAGCCAGAATAGATCTGGCTGGAAGTCTCGATACCAGTACCGCAGCCGATCTTGAGCAGTTTTTTTCCAGCAGTGTCAGTGAAGACGTCAAGATACTGGTCATGAGCATGGAAGCACTGACTTTTATATCCAGTGAGGGTTTGCGGGTGCTTGCCAAGATACGTAAGACTATGCGTAATCACGGAGGGGTGACTTATTTCGTCAATCTTAGCCGGCAGGTGCAAAAAGTGTTTGAAATTGTGCGTGCAGCGCCTTTGAACGAGATATTTACCAGCACCGCTGAACTGGACGCCTATCTGGCTGATATGCAGCGCAAGGTGAGTGAGGAGTGAACCTGGTCGTCCACAAAAAGCTGGTAGTCAACAGCAATTTAGTAGTGCTTAAACTTTGCCTAAATGGGACTTATGCAAAATTGTCTTGCTAATAAAACATAGAGGATTGCTTCTTGGACTACGCCATAAGAGCGCTATATAATCTCCCGCCTCATTACTAGAACTCATTTCATAAATAGGGTGAGATGCGTTTGCCTCATAACGTGGGCTGGCAAGGCGGACGAGGCAGTCAATAGCGGTGCTATTGATAACGAGTCGAATTGTCAGCACCTGCAGTCCAGCACGCGTGATGAGGCAAACCCTTCGGGAACTAACGATTTGGGCGCATTGCAGCGTTGCGCCCTTTGCTAAGGCAGGAGCCTTAGCTGCAGGTCACGCCTTGCACTGCATCCCAAATCGTCTTGTTCGCACTCACCCTATTTATGAAA